>JAHZKU010000179.1 GCA_022600255.1 Actinomycetes bacterium
CCGAAAATCCAACGGCGGATTTTCGGCCATTACTACCGGAACCCCGTGAAGTCCTCGTGAGACTCAACCGTCTGCGACGCTCAGAATTCATGGCGTTGATCGGATGTATGTCGACAGGGTGGCGACTCTTAGCGTTTGAGCCGAACAGCCTTGCTCGTCGTGGCCTTGAGTCCGTGCTGCTTGGGGACATTGATCCGGTATTCACCCTTGCGAAGATTAACGGTTCGTTTGTCGAAGCGGCCCTTCGTGTAGGTGACCTTAACGGTCCGCCACTTGCCTCGAACCTTCTTCTGAATCTTGAACTTATAGTTCTTGCTGGCCTTGTTCGGGTTCACCTCAACCTGCAGTTTCGACCGCTTCTTGATAGCCTTCACCTTCACGGAAATCTTTTGTGCAGCGCCGGGTGTGGTCGTTGGGCCGCGAGGCGTGACGCGGACTAGGCCAGTTATTGTCCCTTGATACAGGACTTGGTCTGAGGCGATTGTGCCCACCATTTGTAGCGTGTTGAACCGGGCTCGACCAATCTTGGCGCTGCTCTGTACGACCCCGTTTTTCGGGTCGATCGTTGTGTACTTGTAACGGCCGTTACTGGTCAGACTTACGGTGTAGATCAAACCATCGGCCAAGGACAAGCGTGGCACGGCTGTTGATCTGACCTCGTTGCTCCATACCGGTCGGCAACCCTTGCCCCCACGTTTGACCTTGATTCGTTGCATGCCACCCACGAACGCCGCAGTAGCAGGGCTGCTAGGCCCTGTGGTCGCGGACTTCGGATAGGGGTAGCCGTAGGTGCTCGCAATGAAGACGTTCCGACCGGACCCGATAGGGGAGTTCTCGGTACCACTGTTGTCGGTTCCCAGGATCGGCACGGAGCAAACTAGCCGCCCTGTCTTGGCCCGGTAGACCAGAAGATTCTCTTGCGGAGCCGCATTGTCCGTAATCGTCAGAAACTCAGCCCCAGTCTTTGGTCCAAAAAAGGTCGGCGTCGCACCAGTTCCCCAGCTGAGTTGTCCCGGTTTGCGTGCCGGACCCCGGTCATAGGGCTTTCTCCAGAGTTGAACGATCCGGTTCTTCGGGGCCGCGCGAAACATGTATTGACCGTATGTTGAGGCAATCGCGACCCCAACCGGTGACGCAGAGATGCTGTTGGCAACCTGCTCGCCTGCAGGCAACGACCTAGTGATGGTTCGCCTGTTCTTTGGGTTGAAGTATCCCACAACAGCACCAGCAGCAGGGCTGTTACCAGTCGCGGTAGCAAACCAGACGCGCCCCTTATAGTCGGGCACGATTCCGACAACGTTGCTGTATCCGATCTGGTGCTTGCGGACAACGATGAGACGCCATTTGCCACTTGGTGACTGCTTGTGTGCGATCCGTAGTAGATACCCAGCCGCATTCACCAGCACAAGCCGATTCTTGGGGTCGAGGTAGGAATAGATGCCGCCAGCCAAGTCACTACTTTTCGAACGCACAAGCTTCTTGCTGACCAAGGATTCACCAGTAGAAGGATCCAGGAGATGTACGTAGGGAGTTCGATTAGAAATCTTGGTACAGACGGCCACGGGCATGTCGTCTGTCCCCGTCAGAATCGATGGACATGCCGACTTCAGCCCAACCTTCTTGACACTGACGCTCTGTGCGCCCGGGCCAGGGAGCGGAGTGCTATCTGAAGATGCCGCATCAGCGTGCATGGTGGCTGTCCCCGGAGCCCCCATGGCAGGGTCGGCAGGGGCATTCGGCCCGTAAGGCTGGGTGGAAGCCCAGCTCGGGATGGCGATAATCGACAACAGGACGGCCGCGAGAGGCAATCCGCTGATGAACCTCGTGCGCATATTGCGACGGTAACTCCCCTTCACTACCCCGCAAAGCGGAAGACGCCTGTCGCTGGAGTTTTCACTCTTATGGCGCCTTTGAAGCTATACAGCGCTGACTACCTAGGGACTCTTCTGTGTGTGTCAAGTGGTGGTTCTGGTGAGTTCTCGGTGGAGTTGTCGGGCGATGTATCTCTTCAGGCAGCGGCGGATTTCCCGGTCCGTTTTGCCTTCGGATCGTCGTTTGGCGATGTAGGCGTGGGTTTTGGGGCAGCAGCGCCACCTGGTGAGGGCGATGTCGTGCAGCGCTCGGTTGAGGACGCGGTCCCCGCCGCGATTGAGCCGGTAGCGGATGGCCTGCCCGCTACTGGCCGGGATGGGACAGGCCCCGGCCAGTGAGGCGAACGCAGCATCGTTGCGGCACCGTCCAGGGTGGGACCAGGACACGACGACTTGGGCGGCGTTGACCGGTCCCACGCCGGTGAACTGCTGAAGCGTTGGGGCGATGAGACTGACCAGTTCCGACAGTTGCTGACGGTTCTCAACCAGCACTTTTCGGCTGTCGATGATCGCCAACGCCAGGCGGCGGCATTCTTGGGGTACCAGCGAGATACGGCTGAAACGGGCCGTTGGGCGGTCGATGTCCTTGTCGTTGGCACAGGGCGTATGGCTTGCGTGGTCTGAGCATCATCCGGTCGTTCACAGTTGGTTAGCCACTGCCGGACTGTTCCCTGGTCCCCCAACATCTGACGCATGACGGGGACAACAATCGACCGGTTCCGCACATCCGCAATTCTGAACCAATGTGAGTGGGACACGCCCAAGCGAGTGGTGTGCGGAACTCGTGTCCGAAACGGATGAGGACCAATTGATGAGCGAGACGGGTTCTGACGCCTTGAATTCGGTCGATTTGGGGGCAGGCGATTACCCCAGGGTGTCCCTGTTGTCGCCGCCATGGCCTTCTAGGAGCGTCAGCATTCTGGCCATTTGCTCCAAATCCCGTTTCTGAGGCCTATGCTGAAGCCACTGGTGCAACGACCGGTTGAGCTCGCCGTCGGATTCCGTCACCAAAATGGTGAATTTCGAGGCCACGATTAGACCCGGGACCCCAGCCCCCAAAAGCGCCTGGCGTCATCCGGGCGTTTTCCGGCAGAATCACAACTCATGTCCAAAACCTGAACCGCCTTGTCAGAGGCACAATTTCGGATTGCCACAAGGAAACGGTTGTGACAACTCATCGCAGGACATCACCGAGCCGAGGTCGAATCACTTGCTCAGGCGTTAAGAACTCACCTACACCCATTCAGGGCTTAATGCTGAGGTTCTGATCGGCGTCCTCTAGCGTGACAGGGGTACTACCCAGACTGGAGTGCAACGGGCGAACTTCTACGCACCCTGTGGGCTGAGACCAACTCGATCGAAGTGAGAAGCATGGATGAGACGACGAAGACAGGCGCCGAACTAGTACAGGATTTCGTGGCAATCAACGAGATTGACTACGTCTTTGGTTGCCCGGGGACCACGGAAACGACCTTCCTCGCGGCGTTGGCCGAGTCGAAGGCCAAGTATGTCTTGGGGCTGACTGAACCAGTCGTTGTTGGAATGGCGGCTGGTTATTCGATCGCTACTGGCAAGACGGCGATGGTGAGCCTGCATACCTATCCTGGACTTGCCAGTGGGATGTTCAATATCAGAAATGCCCAGCTGGCCGGTGTCCCGTTGTTCATCGTCAACGGCACCGAGGACAGCCATTTTCTTATCCACAATCCCGTACTGGGGGGACCGAATACGGAGTTGGCGTCGACGGCGACGAAGTATCAGTACGAGGTGTCTAACATCGATGAGCTCACCGTAGCGATGCAACGGTGTTGGGTGCAGGCTGGCCTCCAGCCCACGGAGCCAGTCTTCCTGTCTGTGCCGATGGACTTCATGCAGGGCACGACAGAGCGGATCACTTTCAAGAAGGTGCAGATTTTCGATGATGCGGTCTCCGCGTCAATCGCACAGGTTGCCGACGCACTCGGCGAGGCTAAGAAGCTCGCGATCGTCACCGACTACGCGGTCGGCTGGGACGACGCAGTGCGCGGGGTAACCAACCTGGCCGTTGCGCTTGATGCCGATATCTGGGCTCCACCATTTCACGTGCAAGGTGCGTGCGACATGCTGCATCCGACGTTCAAGGGCTCGCTCCCCCTCACAACCTCAGAAGTACGGGATGTCCTTTCTGAGTACGACACCGTTCTGCTGTTGGGCGAAAAGATCGATACGTTCACCTACACCGGGGACCAAGCCGTTCCACCGGAGCTCAGATTGATCCAGGTCACGCCAGCGACAGAGCAGCTTGGCTTTGATTGGCCTGTTGATATCGGTGTCGTTGGTGACATCAAAGCAACGGTTGATGGGCTGGCGAAGGTTCTGGACTTCGACCCGGATGCGGAGATCGAAGGCTCTGACGAACCAGCCGACATGGCGGCGCTGGCGGCGAAGTACCCAGCGTCGGGGCCACATGCTTCCGATGCGCTTCTATTGAGCGTTCTTCAAGCCCTGGACACCCAGAAGGCCCACGTTGTGACAGAGGGATCATCCGAAGACGGCTTGGTCCAAGAGATGGCAGTCGCGATGGGCTTTCGCAACGTCTACTTCAGCCCCCGTGGCGGAGGCCTCGGGTGGGCGATGCCGGTCTCTGTAGGACTCACCCTTGCTGGAAAGCAAGCTGTTTGCTTTGTCGGTGACGGCGGGAGCATGTTCTCTCTCCCCGCGATCTGGTCGGCGGCTTCGATGAAGCTTCCCGTCGTGTTCGTCGTGGCTGTCAACCACGAATACCGACTCCTGAAGGATTTGTGGGTCAACTTCATGAACACCGACTTCGCCACGACTGATTTCGTTGGTCTCGATTTCAACGATCCTGCGTTGGATCTCGACTCGATTCTGCGTGGGTTTGGGGCAACCACGGTATCTCCGGCGGATGCCCATGAGGTCAACACCGTGATGGCTGAGGCGAAGGACCGTCA
>JAHZKU010000180.1 GCA_022600255.1 Actinomycetes bacterium
AAGACCGCTGCGAAGAAGACAACGGCAAAGTAGGTCGCTAGACCACTTCCGCCAATGTGGGCAGCAGCACCTCGGTGTTGCTGCCCACTCCAATTCTGACAGCGTCTGCTAGATCAACGAGGTTGTCTACGTCCCGATGACATCGGTGCAGTCTGGGGGAGTGCAGTTCCGTCGCTCCCGATTTGCGATGCTTAGCGCGGCTCCGGCCCTCGAACATAGGCCGTAGTTCGGTGTCGATGGCGCACAGGATTGTGCTGCCGATGCCGGCGGCATCGCTAACGAAGGCGCGCGAATGGTCATGGGCCTGGCTGATGACCTCAGAAAGGTCTAGCCCCGTGATGCATGGTAGGTCGGACACAACCGCCATGACCGGTCCATCCACCTCAGCGGCGGCGGCGGTCAACGCCGGATTGAGGCCCCTGCCTGGGTCAGGCACCCAGCGCACTTCCGGCGGCAGATCCGCGAAATCGCGCTCCCTGCTGACGACGATGACCGTCTCAACTTCCGGCGTCTGGAGGCAAGCTGCGATCGTGTCCAGCGCAAATGCCATCGAAAACGCCTCGCGAAGCTCTCGCGGCAGCTGTAGGCGGCTTTTCGCCGACCCTTCTGACTTCACGGGCACGATCGCGGTCCAGTGAGATTCCATCTGAACAATCTAGAGGGGATCAGCGGCCGGATTCAAAGCTGCGTCACTGGGGACGACAGCCACCAGCGGTTATCGGTAGGGTCAGGGGACGTGCGGAGGTTCCAATGGTTTTCCCTTATCCGAGCGGCGTGAAGACTGGCCCTTACTACAACGCTGCTGTGAGCATTCTTTGGCCCACCCTGATGGTGTGGACCCGGCGAGACTGGCACGGGCGGGAGAATCTGGGGGAGCCAGGGCAAGGACTCGTCGTTGCCGCCAACCACATGTCCTGGTTCGATCCGATGGTCATCTGTCATTTCATGAATGACACCGGTCGGCCACCACGGTTCCTAGCCAAGGATGCGCTGTTCGATCTGCCCGTTGTGGGACCCGTCGTAGGTGGGGCGGGCCAGATTCCGGTCCACCGGGAGACCAGCGATGCAGCTCACGCCGTGCAGTCTGCCGTGACGGCGGTTGAAGAAGGTGAAGCGGTGGTGGTGTACCCCGAAGGAACGCTCACCCGCGACCCGGATCTTTGGCCCATGTCGGGCAAGACCGGCGCGGCTCGGATCGCGCTGATCAGTGGTGCCCCCGTGATTCCGCTGGCACATTGGGGGGCCCAAGACGTGATGCGCCCGTATCACAAAGAGCTAAAGCTGTTTCCGCCGAAAACAATGCACGTGGCGGCAGGACCTCCAGTGAATCTAGACGATTTGCGGCCGCTCGAGATGGACCAGGCGGTCTTGGAGGAAGCCACGACCCGAATTCTGGATGCCATCACGGCGCTGCAGGCTGACTTCCGCGGGGAACCGGTACCAACCCAGCGTTGGAGCATGAAACTTGGGACGCGCGTTCCGATCGTTCGCGGTCTGGCGGCGCAACGTGCCCACGATGCCGAAGGCCAAGACCTGCGTTAGTCCTGGCCGCCACTGGCAATAGGGCCATCGCAACGCGACCGAGATTTCAGCGAGCAACGCGGGAGCTCTCGGTAATAGCCTTTACCTTTGCCACATCAGGTGATGAAGTTCGATACAACAGGACAGTGAGCTGGGAGCGGCTCGCCCCGATAGGAGGACGAATGACCAAGGTTGCCGTAATGGGTAGTGGATCAATGGGGACGGCCTACGCCATGGTGATGGCGGATGCTGGTAGTGAAGTGAAGATGTGGGCGCGCGAACCCGAAGTTGTCGAAGACATCAACAAGAACCACAAGAACGAGATGTTCCATCCAGGCCTAGACCTACCCGAAGACTTGGTCTGCAGCCTGGACCCTTCGGAAGTCTTGGACGACGCGGAAATTGTTGTTCTGGCCATTCCTGCGCAGACCCTGCGCTCAAACCTAGCTGAGTGGAAGCAATATCTGAGCCCAGGGGCATTGCTGGTGACCCTCATGAAGGGGATCGAGCAAGGCACCAAGATGCGGATGTCTCAAGTGATTTCCCAGGTGGCTGATGTTCCCGCTAGCCAGGTCGCGGTCGTTTCTGGTCCCAACCTGGCTCGCGAGATCATTCAACGGCAGCCGGCCGCCACTACCGTGGCCTGTGTCGATGCCGATGCAGCCAAGAAACTGCAGGACGCTTCGTCCAACAGTTACTTCCGTCCCTACTACACCCAAGATGTCGTGGGGGTGGAAATCGGCGGCGCCGTCAAGAACGTGATCGCCCTAGCGAACGGCATGGCAGTCGGCCAAGGGTTCGGGGAAAACACCCAGGCCACCTTGGTCACCCGTGGTTTGGCCGAGATGGCGCGGTTGGGCGAAGCCCTTGATGCCAATCCCATGACCTTCTTGGGCTTGGCTGGCATGGGTGATCTGATCGCCACGTGCACCTCCTCTTTGTCGCGCAACCGGACATTCGGTGAGAATCTCGGCAAAGGACTGACCGTCGCCGAAACCGTCGCCATCACCAATCAGACCAGCGAAGGTGTGAAGAGCTGTCTGCCCATTCTTGAGATGGCGCGCGACGCGGGTGTGGAAATGCCCATTACCGAACAGGTCGTCAACGTGGTTCACAACGAGATGAAGCCCCGAGACATGCTGGCGCGCCTCATGGCACGACCGGTGCGTGAAGAGCAGGGGCAGTCGGTCTGATCCCAGCGCAGGTTCGCGTGCAGGCAACGAGCAGGAAAGAGGTGCCCTCATGGCAATCAAGAGTGTGATCGTACTGGTCAGGCACGGCGAAACTGAATGGAGTAAGAGCGGGCAGCACACGGGCCGAACGGATCTCCCGCTGACGGAAGCGGGAGAAAAGGGCGCGGCTGATCTGCGACCGGCCCTAGCCAGGATGAGTTTCGGAAAAGTCCTGATCAGCCCGCTTGGACGCGCGCAGCGCACCGCAGAACTGGCGGGGCTGCAAGGTGATACCGAACCAGATCTCCTGGAATGGGACTACGGCGCTTATGAGGGCCGCAAAACTGCCGATATTCGGGTGGATCTGGATGACCCCGAGTGGACAATCTGGCGGGATCCGATTCCGCCGGGCGCCACCCCCGGCGAGCAGCCGGAGGATGTTGCGGCGAGGTGTCGACGGGTGATTGACGAACTGTTGCCAGTGCTGGATCGTGGCGAGGATTGTGCCTTGGTGGCACATGGCCACCTGCTGCGCATATTCACGGCGACTTGGCTGGGCCTGCCTGCGGTCGATGGTCGATTGTGGGCGCTGGACGCAGGCGCGCTATCGCGGTTGGGGTTCGAGCATGAGACACATGTGATCCGAGCCTGGAACGCCGTCGTCCCCGCGCTCAAGGGCACCTCTGAGCACCATTGATGTCGCCACACCGCGCGGGCTTACGGACCCGTCGGCGTGCGCCTAGGTAGAGTTTTGCCATGACGCCTGCTCGGATTCCCGTGGCCATCGTCTTCGGTGGCCGTAGCAGTGAACATGAGATCTCCTGTCTTTCGGCTGGGAACGTCTTGGCCGCACTCGATCGCGACAAATACCTTCCCGTGCCGATCGGCATCACGCGGGAGGGTGCTTGGCACCTGCAGCCCGATGATCCGAGTTTCTTCCGTAAGGTCGATGACACCCTGCCAGCGGTGCTCCCACACGGAGATGCCGCTGTACTGTCCATGGATCCCGAACGCCGTGGTTTCTGGCTACACCCCGAATCTGGGGTTCCGCAGTGGCAGGAGATTGACGTGGTGTTTCCACTGCTGCATGGCCCCAACGGTGAGGATGGTTCGATCCAAGGGATGTTGGAGCTCGCGGGTATTCCTTTTGTGGGTTGTGGGGTCTTTTCTTCGGCGGCCTGCATGGACAAGGGTCATACCAAAACGATCCTGGGCGCAGCCGGCCTACCCGTGGGATCTTGGCATCCGGTGCACGCGCGTCACTGGGACGCTGATCCAGACGGCGTCACTGCCGCCGTGCGTGGATTGGGCTGGCCGGTGTTCGTGAAACCGGCCCGTGCTGGCTCGAGTATGGGCGTCGCCAAGGTGCACCAAGACGTGGGGCTAGCTCCAGCCATCGAGCATGCAGTGACCCACGACCCGCGCGTTGTCGTTGAGGGTGCCGTTGCGAATGCCCGCGAGATCGAGTGCGGGGTACTCGGGCATCCGGACGGCACGATCGCAGCGAGTGTTTGTGGCGAGATCAAGGTGCATGACAGTCACGAGTTCTACGACTATGAGGCGAAGTACCTCGCGGATGCGGTCGACCTGGTGGTGCCGGCCGCCTTGACCGATGTAGAAGCCAAGGAACTACGCGGCTTAGCCGTGCGGGCTTTTGAGGCCATGAACTGTGAGGGGTTGGCCCGGGTGGATTTCTTCCTGACCGACTCTTCTGAAGTCATCATCAACGAGGTCAACACCATGCCCGGCTTCACAGCGGGTTCCATGTATCCCAGGATGTGGCAAGCCTCCGGCCTTGGCTACGCCGAACTCTTGGACGTACTGCTGCAGGAAGCCATGGCGCGTGTCCCTGGCATGAGGTAGCGGTCGGTCTGGGGACAGGGCCGTTGGCTAGGCTGAATCAGGGGTTCTGAAAGCGCCGAGGAACGCGACTGGAGTCGGATACTCAGACGGGACGGTGACCTCGATCGCTGGTTCGGAACCGACGGATGTGAACCGTGCGCCATCGCTCAACTCTTCGGGGAACCACTGGGACCCAGCTACCTCGACCAACTGGGAGTCGTCAGCTAAGTTCACAGGACTAGCCACCCCGCAGCGCCAGATCACCGGGGGAGCCCCCCAAGCGGCGGTTTGGCCCGTTTCGGGGTCGATCGTGAGCCGACGCTCGCCGCCAAGTTCATCGGGCAGAGCGGCGAAGTACGGGGTACATGCTGAGGCAAAGGCTGGCTCGGGGGGAGTGACCGTCACGGCGCGACCGCACCCGGAGATCGCAACCAGCCCTACGGCTACCCCGACGGCCAGCCCCACCAGTTGCCGCAGCGGAGAGGAACTAACCACGAGGCGAGTCTACGATGCAGCAACCGGGCTCGTTACGGCCGCGTTTACAGCGACGAGTTCAGTGGGTGCGTCGCCGTTCGAGATCAATGCGGGCAGCGGCCATCCGACCTAGCAGCAGATGGGGCCGCACTGACGCTGCCGCCTTGGTGATGGTGAAGTAAAGTCGTCGGAGGGGACCAAACGCTTGGAGGATTCGTGGGCGAAACACTGGCCGACGTCGGGGAATTCGGGGTCATCGATCGCATCAAGGCCGTCATCGGCGAGCCAATCGGGATCGATGTAGGCCCCGGCGACGACGCCGCCGTTTTTGATCACCCTGGGTCCACGGTCGCCAGCGTTGACACTGTCATCGAAGGCCGCCACTTCAAGCCCGAGTGGTGTGACCCGCAGGACATCGGCCGCCGCGCCACCGCCGCCGCCATGGCAGACATCGCCGCGATGGGAGGGCGCCCTACCGGTGTCCTAGTCTCGTTTGGACTGCCAGCCGAAACCGCCGTGACCTGGGTGGAGGAAGTGATTGAGGGCGCTAAAGCCGAGGCTGATGCGGCCGCAGCAGTGGTTTTGGGTGGTGACTTGGCGCGCTCTGAGACAGTCACTGTTTCGGTCACGGCGATTGGTTCGGTGCCGCAAGGCAAGGCCGTCACTCGCAGGGGTGCACAGCCAGGTGATGTTGTGGCGCTGGCTGGACGGCAAGGATGGGCAGCCGCTGGACTAACCGTGCTGTCACGCGGCTTCCGCTCCCCGCGCAGCTTGGTCTCGGCCTACCAGCGGCCGGCACCCCCTTACGAATCAGGGCCTGACGCGGCGGCGGCCGGGGCCACAGCCATGATTGACGTCAGCGACGGGCTCTTGGCCGATATCCGCCACATTGCAGTCGCCTCTGATGTCCTCATTGAGCTTGATGCGCCAGCCATTCCCGTGGCTGACCAGTTGGTGGAGACATCTTCCGCGTTCAACGTGGATCCATTGACGTGGGTGCTAGCGGGTGGGGATGACCACTCGCTGATCGCGGCTTTTCCGGCGGCTGCTCGCCTACCAGACATGTTCACCGTGATCGGCCGTGTCGAAGAGGCCCCTGAGGCCGGACCCGGCGTGAACGTGGATGGCCGGCTGTGGAGCGGAAAAGGCGGCGGACACGATCACTTCCGCGGCTGACGGTCGGGGCGTCGTCTGCAGGGCGGCGCACAGCCGTTCGGAGGTACGGTCCCTGTGCGGTAGGGGCAATACGCGTCTTCGCGGGGGACAAGCCAGAGTTGTTCGGTACCCGGGTAAAGAGAACCGTGGCGGCAGGCTAAATGGGCCAGCGCTGGGGCTAGGACGGGCCTCTAGGCGGTGGGGACTTTGCCAGCTTTCAAGCACGACGTGCAAACGTTGACGCGCTTGCTGGACCCACCGGACTTTGTGCGAACACTCTGGATGTTGGGATTCCAGCGCCGCTTGGTTCGCCGGTTGGAGTGGGACACGTTGTTTCCGAATCCCGGACCTTTGCCGCACACTTCACACGTCGCTGCCATTTGATCTCTCCGTCCTAGGGCGCCAGAAGCGCAAAACTCTTATGGTCTGGCGGGGCTAGCCCCGCAACCATCTTGGGGGCCGTTGTCAGGTTCATGCCGTCAGCCGAGCTGATTGGGTCCACCCAACTGCTTGTGCCGACCCGTAGTCGGGCCCCGTCAAGTAACACTCAACAGTAGCCGATGATCTGCCACCGGGGAAATCCCTGTGGGCCACCGTTAAGGAAGCTTTGGTCACAAGTCGCCAGCGCCGTTAGGAACCTCACGCAGGCGCAAGACCGCCTTTGTGACAGGTTTTGCGCCGCGTTGACGGGAAACAGCCTAACGAGATGCCTAGGGTGAGGGTTAGCCGAGCCGACGGGACTAGGAGCTGAGAATGACCCAGCAGGTTACCCCCGAGCTGATTCGATCTTGGGTGGCCACTGCCCTGACCGCGCTCGGGGAGGCTCGCGCTGAGATTGACGCGCTGAATGTTTTCCCAGTCCCCGACGGTGACACAGGCACCAACATGTATCTGACAATGGAGGCGGCCGCCGCCGGGGTAGAGGATGCCGATACCGAGCTCGCTGCGATGCCCGAGGAGCCGGATGCGGTTCGTGCCGTCGAGTTGCTCTCGAAAGCCATCACTCACAGCGCCCTGATGGGGGCTAGAGGCAACTCGGGCGTGATCTTGTCCCAAATCCTGCGCGGTTTGCTGCAGGTGGCTCCGGAGGCCTCTGCGGGAAGGGCCGTCACCCAAGGCCTGATGCGGGCCACGGAATTGGCCTATGAGGCAGTTGGGGAGCCCACTGAAGGCACCATGCTCACCGTGATTCGATACGCGGCCGAGGGCGCGGAACGGTCGGATTCGGATGATCTGGCCACCGTTGTCGTCAGCGCGGCAGAGTCGGCGTCTGTGGCCCTAGAAAAGACACCTAGCATGCTGAAGGTTCTGGAAGAAGCCGGCGTGGTGGATTCGGGGGGCCGTGGAATCGTCGTGATTTTGGATGCACTGGCTGAGGTCGTCACCGGCGTGAAGAAGGCCAAGCCATTGGAAAAGGCCCGAGTGCCACTTCCCAATCAGAGCCAAAGCCAAGGCAGATACAGCGGCCCCAAGTATGAGGTCATGTATTTGATCAATATGGCCGATGAGGCTGCCCCCGCGCTTCGAGCTGAGCTTGGTACCCAGGGCGATTCGCTGGTGTTTGTCGGTGGCGAAGGACTATGGAACGTGCATGTCCACGTCGATGACCCCGGCGCCGCCATTGAGTCTGGCATGGCTGTTGGCGACCCGTTTCGTCTGAAGATTACTTGGCTGGCTGATGTGCCGTCCGAGGAAGAACCTGAGGAGAAGGCCGCCCAGAAGCGGGGCATCATCGGTGTCGCGCATGGCCCCGGAATCGTGGCACTTTTCGAGGAGTCTGGCGTTTTGCCGGTGCTAGCGGCCCCACGCACGGCTCCCTCCACCGGAGAGATCTTGGCTGCGATCACCAGTGAAGTGGTGGCTGAGGTCATCATCCTGCCCAGTGACAAGAATGTCCGTTCGTCTGCGGAGGCCGCAGCGGTCGAAGCCAAGAAGCAAGGCCTGCGTGTGGCCGTCGTGCAAACCGACTCGGTGGTGGAATCGTTGGCTGCAATTGCCGTACACGATCCAGGGCTCCGTTTCGATGATGACGTCATGGGGATGTCCCGAGCCGCCGGCTCAATGCACTACGGCGCGGTGACAGTTTCGTCTAAGGAGGCCATCACGACCGCTGGGAAGTGTAAACCGGGCGACATCTTGGGTGTAGTAAGCGGCGACATCCTGGAGATCGGCGATAGTGTTTCCGGCGTAGCCGAGGCCACACTGGAACGCTTGCTAGCAATTGGTGGTGAACTCGTCACAATTGTGACCGGGGCCGACGCCGCAGCCACAGACGTCACAGCGGTTGAGAACGCCCTACTTCGGCAGTATCCGGGGATAGAGGTTGTTGTGTATGAGGGTGGCCAGCCGTTCTGGCCGATGATCTTTGGGGTTGAGTGACACGCGGCGCGCCGATGTCTGAGCGGGGCAGGAATCTGCGACCCTGATCTCATGGTGAGTCTGGATGCACCGCTCGGGCCCTTGCTGAGCCCGAAGACAGCCGGTGCGCTGGAATCCGCCTTTGACATGACAACGGTGGGCGACCTCCTATCCCACATTCCGAGGCGCTACGTTTCGCGGTCAGTATTGACGCCACTGGCCGAACTCCAGGTAGACGAATACGTCACGGTGATGGCTGAAGTGCGCCGGGTGGAGGTTGTGCCCAATCGCAACCGAAATGCCAGAGGTCGCCGCGCCAGTCGGCTTGTGGTTGATGTTACCGACGGCAGTGCGGACCTACGCTTGACGTTCTTTGGTCAACCCTGGCGGACCAAGGAGTTGAAGCCAGGTGTACGCGGGCTTTTCGCGGGCAAGGTGGGGACGTTCGCTGGCAAGAAACAACTGACCCACCCGGACTATCTGATTGTTGAGTCAGGGTCAGCAGACACGGCCGCATTCGCTGAGACTGCCCAGCCCGGGTTGGCCCAGACCTACACCGCCAGTGTCATCCCGGTCTACCCGGCCACAGCAAAAGTTACGAGTTGGACCCTGGCCGCCTCCGCCAGCCTGGTACTGGCCGCGCTGGAGCCGGTTCCCGACCCGTTGCCGCCAGAGATCCTCGCCGCTCGCGGACTCATGAGCCTAGACGAGGCACTGCGTGCCATCCATCAGCCCGAATCCGTGGAGCAGGCACAACTGGCCCGTCGCCGACTGAAGTACGACGAGGCCTTACACATGCAACTGGTGCTGCTGCAGCGTCGTCAACGGGCGCGCGTGCAGGCGGCCAAGCCCCGCGATCGTAGTGGTGACGGGCTGATGCAAGCCTTTGAAGCGCGGTTGCCGTTCCAGCTGACGCAGGGGCAACGCAGCGTGGCCCAAGAGTTGTCGTCAGACTTGGCCAGCCCCCACCCGATGCACCGACTTCTACAAGGAGACGTTGGATCGGGCAAGACCATCTTGGCCCTACTTGCGATGCTGCAGGTTGTGGATGCTGGGGGCCAGTGTGTCCTGCTGGCCCCCACCGAAGTCTTGGCGCAACAGCACTTCCGGGTGACCTCTGACCTCATGGGGGACCTGGGTCAAGCCGGGATGTTGGGCGGTGCCAGCAACGCGACCAATGTGGCGCTCCTGACGGCTTCACTATCGGTCTCGGAGCGCCGGCGTGTGCTCTCGGCCGTTAGCGATGGTTCGGCCGGAATCATCATCGGCACCCACTCGGTGTTGTCCGAGTCGGTTCAGTACGCCGATCTCGGCTTGGTGGTCGTCGACGAGCAACATCGCTTCGGGGTAGAACAGCGCGCCAGCCTGACGACAAGAGAGGCGAACCTGCGCCCCCATCTCTTGGCAATGACGGCCACGCCAATCCCACGCACAATCGCCATCACCGCGTTCGGTGACTTGATGACGTCTACCCTGACCGAGAAGCCGCCCGGCAGACAGGAGATTGCCACACACGTCGTCGGCGAGCGGGACCCAGACACTCGGATGCCTCGGGTCTGGGAGCGGGTGCGCAGTGAGGTGGCTCAAGGCCGCCAGGTCTATGTCGTTTGTCCCAGCATCGGTGACGATACAGCCGACAAGCCGGACGACCCTGAGGCACTGCATTCGGTCGAAGAGGTGGTACAGCGCCTCTCAAGTGGGTTACTCCCGGAGGTTCGGATTGCAGCACTGCATGGCCGGATGACGGATGCGGACAAGCAGGATGTCATGTCCAGATTTGGTGCTGGGGCCACCGCGGCCGAACCGATTGACCTGGTCGTGTCGACCACCGTGATCGAGGTCGGGATCGACGTGCCCAACGCCTCGACGATGGTGATCTTGAACGCCGATCGGTTTGGCATCAGCCAGCTGCACCAGCTCAGGGGCCGGGTCGGCCGTGGCGGGGAAGCTGGACTCTGTCTACTCGTCACCACCGAGCCGCTAGGCACGCCAGCCAGAGCACGGCTAGCGGCTGTCGCCGAAACTAGCGATGGTTTTGAGTTGGCGCGCGTAGATCTTGCCCACCGCAGGGAGGGAGATGTGCTGGGTTCCATGCAGTCAGGTCGGCGCAGCTCGCTGAAGCTCCTATCGGTCTTGACCGATGGAGACTTGATTGAACAAGCCCGTGCTGATGCCACCCAACTCCTAGATTCCGATCCCGACCTAAATCAGCACCCACTACTTGCCGAGCAGATGAGCTTGTTGGCAGCCGCCGCTGAGTCGGAGAACCTGACCAAATCATGACCCGGATCATCGCAGGCGCGGCCAAGGGCCGCCGGCTCCAAGTACCAAGCGCACAGGTGCGGCCAACCAGCGATCGGGTACGCGAAGCGATCTTCAACACCGTGTCGACGCTCGTCGCGGCGCTTGAGCGGGAGGATGTTCTTGATCTGTTCGCGGGCACCGGAGCATTGGGTCTAGAGGCCCTGAGCAGGGGCGCACGTTCGGCGACATTCGTGGAAGTCTCCGGCGCGGTCGCGGAGGTGCTGCGCAGCAATGTGGCGGCCGTTGGTTGTGGGGGAGAGGTGCTGTTGTGGGACGTGCTGGGCTCGGGGCCGTTGCCACCCCTGGGAGCATCGTTAGTGTTTCTGGATCCGCCTTATGACACGCCCGAAACTGAGATCAGCGGCCTGCTCACCCGATTACTAGTGCAAGGCGTTGTTGGTTCGGACGCGATTGTAATTTTGGAAGGTCCCAGGGCTTGGATAGATTGGCAGTGGCCTGTCGGTTTCACAGCGATCCGCCAACGCGATTACGGGGGCACCTCGGTTTGGTACGGCGCCGTGGCATCGCAGGCCCCGGTGAACAGTTGAAGTCGGAACATCATCGGTAGGCTTTGCACTTTCAAGAGGAAGGAACTCGATGGCCACGGCCGTTTGTCCAGGATCGTTCGACCCAGTCACGAACGGCCACATCGATGTGTTCAGTCGCGCATCTCTGCTCTTCGATCATGTAACGGTGGG
>JAHZKU010000181.1 GCA_022600255.1 Actinomycetes bacterium
AGTGGCGACACTCAACACCCCCAGCAGGAGCAAGATGCGCGCCAGGGCAAAGTCACTGAAGGACGACGGTAAGGCCGTAGAGAACCCCTCGCTCGGAGCCCATTGCACGACGGCGAGGATGTAGGACGGCAGCAACACGACCGCCGAAGCGACGGTGATCCCTAGGTACCGGTCGACTAGGCCCTCCAGATGCGCAACGGTCAAGGCAACAAGTAGGGCCAGGGCGGGGGCCAACAGGTAGACCTCCGGTATCGAGATGGCGGCGCGGGATAGCGCGACTTCGACGTAGAGGAAAACGGCCAAACCAGCATTAGCAACTGTCACTGTCCAGAGCCCGCGGCTACCCCAACTCGCGGGGATCCCGATGAGGCCAAGCACGACCACGAGCGGTAGATACCCGAGGGTCAGGACATCGGTATCCACATAGCTGAACCAAGTGGTCAACAGCAGTGGCCACGCAGCTAGCCAGAGCACGGCGCAGCGCCAGAGAGTCTGTTGTCCGACCGCAGGAAACAGTCGCTGACCAGCGGTCCCCCAGATCAACGTGAACGCCGCAACCGGAAGCGTCAGCGCCGGCAAGCTGTCGCCCAAGTAGCCAGCGAACCAAGTCCCCGCCCACGCCGTTACGGAGAGGGCCCCACCAATACCGAAGCCGATACCCGATCGATTGTCTGCACTGGTGACGGCTAGGCCCCAGCCGAAGGCCTGCGAAATCGCCAGGAAGGCCACCCAGCCAAATTCACCGGTCCACGGTGCTATCGAGGCAATCAGCGCCGACCAGGCCACAAAAAGCACCGGCCCAGCTAGCTGTAGCTGTTGCCCTGCCTGGGCCCAGGATGCCGGGGCGTACCCGATTCGAGGTAGGAGCAGACCTAGAAACCAAACCACGGCCAAGCCCATGGCCGGCAGTAGTGCCAGCAGTACGGAATCAATCTGAGCGGGGCTTGCTGCTACCGCTAGGGCTAGTGGCCCGAGCAAGACCCACCAAGGCGCAGGCTCTGTGGATCTTGTTGCGGACCGCCGGCCCCAAACGCGGGCAGTGGCCCACAGGACCGGGCACAGCGCCAAGATGCCCAAGGCCACCGCGGCCTGGTCCAAGTAGCTCGCCTGCGAAAGGATTTGCAGATAGGCCAACAAGCTTGCAGCACCAGCTAGGACCGCGACGGCCGCAAGCGTGACACCAGCCCAGAAAGCCGTCGTCGCAGTCTCGCTGTCCTGCATCCGCTGGCGATCGGCGAACAGCAGGAGCGCCATGGCCTGAGCACCACTGATCCAGACTGCAGCAGCCAATGCCAACGCTGTCGAGAAGTCTTGCACGATTGCTGTAGTGAGCAGGATCGCAACCAGCGGCAGGGTTGCCACACCGATGTGAGACCAAGCCGTCACCTTTGCCCACCGACCCACAAGGATCAGCAGGGCGCAACCCACCATGGAAGCCAAGGTGGGATACCAGCGCAAATCAATCGTCGAGACTAGGACCGGCAACTCGGCCGTTACGACTGCAAAGGCTGCGGCGGTCAAGATGGCCATCACCAGACTGGTCGTCGGGATTCTGGTCCTACTCCAAATGGTGATGGCACCCAATGCAGCCACGATGGTGCAGAGCAGCAGGACTTGGGCGAAGAGGGGAAGGACTGTCCAGGCGACCGCTGTGACCAAGACGATCGCAGCGAGAACCATCACCGCTCCGGTCCCCTGCAGGATAACCGCCGTCGGAACACTGGATTTGTGGGTTTTCGGGGCACGGACACGGGTTCTGGGGGTGGCCGCCGCGGGAGCGGTCGTCTTGTGGGTCTTCGGGGCACGGACACGGGTTCTGGGGGTGGCCGCCGCGGGAGCGGTCGTCTTGTGGGTCTTCTTGGAGCCCGACAGATCGGGTGAGACCGGAGTTGGCCCAGGAATCAGCAAGGCCTCTTGACGAACTGATTCCCGGCTCGCGGCCAGCGTCCGTTGCCAGTGATCCGAGACGTCTCGGGCCTGGTTTGCGTAATCCCAGGCCTCATATGCGCGCGGTTCGTAAGAAGCTAAGAACGAAATCCGAGCAAACGGGATCATGCGCCCGCAATTGGGACAGACGATACAGTCGCGAACCTGCATCGTTGGGTCAGCAACAACCGTGCCAAGGTGACATGCAGGACAGTGACACTGCGGCCAACCATCGCGGTTTTCAAATTCCGCTAGTTGGTCTCCAGTTGCGCCATCCACGGTGCTCGCCTCGGTGCTTGCCACGGTGCTTGCCACGGTGCTCGCCTCGGTGCTCGCCATGATGCACCCCTGCTTCAGATTGTACTCCTGTGCCCACAAGAACGCTGAAAAGGTTGCACCCGGGCAGGGAGATGGGACCGTACCAACGAGCCCAGAGAGGTACTCCGGGCGATCAACGAAAGTGCTGTCCGCGGGTCTTGCAGAACAGGCCTCGGAGCTAGCCGAAGAAAGTCGGCTTACGATCGAGCGACAACCGGTTCGTAGCCAAGCCGCTGCATCATCTCTGAGTGTTGCATCTCAACCTGCTGCACTTGCGACTCGGTGAGTTCGCTGCGCCACTTGGCCGCCTGGCCACTGCGAAAGAAGGCTTGGGTTTTTGCGGAAGACTCTCGGAACCCCTGCTCCTGCTCATCGGTCTTGAGTCGATCGAACGCTGTCCGTTTTAGCGCAACGGCCAGCTCGTCTTGGGATATCGACCAGCCCACTGCAGCAAAAACTGGGAGCAGTGTTGCCATGGCATCAGCCTGGAGGTCCTCATACCGCACCATGTGCACCGGAAACGGCACGCCCGCGCTCAACCATGAATTTGCGTGATCGGACCAAGTACCCCAAGGCTGCTCAGTTTGCGCCCGCGCCGGCGACGCCTTATCGGGTTGTTCTCGGCCGATGCGCGCTACGGCTTGGTCCAAACTCACACCAAAGAATGGTGCCCAGGAACAGGCGACAGCCCGCGGATCGCGCACGATCAGAATCGCGGCGCGGGTGACCCGATTGGGGAAAGGTTGCGCCCCCAGCGCGCCGTAGCGGTACACCTCGTGTGTCTTGCGGAACACCAAGGAATCGGTGGCTGGCCTACCCACTGAGGGTGCGGCTGGTTCTCCTGGGCCTGCGTCGGTCGGAGAAGCGGCCAACGCAGACTCCGGCAGCGTGATCACGTCCTTAGTCTCACTGATGGTCGGGCCCTCGGCAGCTGGCCTATCGTGGGGCAAGGCAACCAGGGAGTCCCGCAGGGTGCGCAGTTCGCTGACCGTTAGCCAGCGGGGATCAAGGCCAAAGGCCCGGTTCGCGCCGCCCACCAAATGCGGTTGCGAGCCGGAAGAGAGCTTGTCCACGGCGAAGAGCCGATCGCCACCGCGCGCGGCCGTGATGATGGCCCGCATCCAGGTATTACCGGACTTGGGAAACGAAGCCAACCACACGATCGGGGCGTCCGCACTCACAGCTGATCCCACCAAGCCAGGATCTGATCCACCATGACGTCGTCGGACGTGTCGTCCAGAACCAGTTCTGCCATTTCCAAAGCCGCAAGGCGCAAATCCCGTTGCAAACCTGCGGCGGGTGTGAGGTCCTCGGGAGGAAGTGGGCCGCGATGGAGCAGGTGACTGGCCATCTCCAGTTTCTTGCCCCCGCGCAAGGGGTGGAGGCCAGCCACATCGGTAGACCGGCGCGGACTAATCCGCAGCACCCCAACCACCGGGTAGTCCTGCCGCGCCCGCTCGCACGATGTCTCGATGACATTACTGCCGGCGCGCACGGGGGTTGCCGTGGCCTCCTTGGGTCGTTTTTGCAGCGCCGGTGCGTTGCGGGCGTAAACCCGCAGCCCGGCTTCACTCAGCTGGGCTGGTGCCATTGTGTCCGCCACCAACTGCCAGCCCGCGTCGCTGAGTCGGTCTATCAAGGCTGCCTCGTGCCGGCCACCGCCGGTCACGATCATCGCCCGACCCACTGCATCGATCATCGCAAGCGACGTCAGATGAAATCCGGCTCGCAACAGCTGCAGCGGCTCGGCCCAACCCCACCGCAAGGCCCGATAACGCTCAACTGCGCGAGGGCCAGCCGCGACCCGAACCGACACGTGACCGCCAGGAAACAGGTGGACCGTCCCCAACTCAGGGAAGTGGGCCACCCAAACTGGGTCGGAAACGTTCAGCGTGAGTCGCGGGACAGGTGCCTCGTAAGTCGGCTGCGATCGTACGGGGGGCGTGAGCCCGCTATCCCCTATTACCACGGGCTAGGGAAGCCTGATCACTTCGGCTTGTTCGGCGGCCAGCAAGAAATCAGTGACATCGAGCTCACAGGTGCGCAAGTCGATATCGAACTCTGCGCACAACTCGGTGATGAGTTCGGCGCGGTCCTTACCCTCTTCACCTACCAAGTCCCAGACACGGGACCCCACATAGTTCAGCCCAAAATAGGTGAGGGAACTCGGCGCCAGTAGCACCCGCTCTCCATCAATCTCAGCCTCAACGACCCCGTCTACCCTGCTAATCATCTACCACTCCGAGAAACTGCGCGGAAATGCTGAACGTTAAGTTACGACTACCGTCAGTCTATCCGACGCACGCGCTCGATTCGGCAAAGCGCTGCCGAGCTCGTCAGGATCGGCAAGAGCCTGCTCGACACGGTCCAGGACGTCCGGAAGGCACCAAGGGTCGCTCGGGCGCGTCAACCGAAACATCGGTAAGGCGTTCGCAACAGCACTGGCCCAGCGGAAGAAATCCGCCTTGCGCCCGCCGAAAGAGACTTGGCCCCACCGGTCCGTAGTGGCGTGGATCGCGGCAAGTTTGCGCGCGCCTTGCACCTGCTCAAACCGAATGCCATCGGTGTCCTGGTCTGCCACGAGCAGGACGCCGCCAACGAGCGATATACCTCTTGTCTCGCGTTGCACCACGTGGGCCAATCGCGGCGCGTCAGGCCGCATGCTACTCGCCAGTTCGGGAGCCGCCCCCCATTCGGCGAGCATCTGCGAGGTCCGCGTACGCACGTGGGCTGGTCGAGGCCACCCTGAGCAGGTCAGGCGCGAGGTCCCTTGCACTTGAATCGGCAACAGGTCATCCACAATCGCCTCGTAGCCACGGTCCCGCATTCCCAAAAGGGTGGTGGACTTTCCCGCATGAGCTCGGCCAAGAAGGGCGACCGCACCTGTGTCAGTTCGGAATGCCGAACTATGTAGTGAGAACTCTCTGCGCAACGTCAAGACGAGCCGAGTTCCAAACGAATACAGCACGTAGGCAAGTTCAGAATCGCTCGCGTTCGGTGCCGGTGACAACACCAGTCGCGAGCCAGTCACCAACAGCGCCGTTCCGCTTTCCAAGCGGACAATGGCCTCTTCCTGGTTCGCGGTGAGCCAGTCGAACACGTCCTGACCATCGGGCAGCGTCTCTGGGACAGCGCCAATCTCCAAGTCGACGTTTAGCCAACTCGGCAGTGCAGCGATAAGAGCAGGGCTTGGGCGCATCGGCCCCACTGTACGGTCCCGGGGGACCAACCGAGCGGTACTTAGCCTGTTCTGCGGGCGATCGCCCTACCCCGGAGAATCAGTGCCCTGCCCGAACGGCTGGGAAGAACCAATCCAGCCAGCAACCAAGGCGCCCGCTTTGATCCGAAACCCGTCACTGCGGATTGGGGCACAACCGGTGGACCCTCGCGTTGTGATGGGCGGCCACCGAGACGCGCAAGCAAAGTTTCCCGAACAGTTCGTTCGCAAAGCCAGAAGGGCGCATAATGCCACTGTGGCGAAACAGGACACCGGACTCAGTGCAGATCTGGCGTTGATTGGAAAAGAGACCTATCGCAAGCGCCCGAGACGGGTGCTGGTGATCTCAGGGCTCAGCCTCGCAGTCGCCATCACCGAAGGGGCCTCGATCCTGCTCCTGATCCCGGTGCTGGAATCGCTGGGCTCAAATGGAGTCCTGAACACGGACCTGCTCGGACGTACTCTCTCACTGCCGCTGAGTATTGTTCTGCTGGCTTTCGTCACTGTTATCTCGGTCAGGGTGCTGTTCCAACGATTTGCCTCGGTGAAAACCAGTCGGCTCAGTATGGAGATGGTTGATGAACTCCGAATGGCCGCAGTCGGGGCGGTCCTCCGAGCGCGCTGGAGTTTCTTTCTGAAGCAGAACAGTGGTGAGTTGATCCACACGATCAACGTGGACGCCAGCCGCGCCGGCCTCGCGGTGGATCGGGCGGCCGCGTTGGCCGGAACGGTGGCCACAGTGTTGGCGCTGGCGGTTGCCGCGTTGTTCTTGTCTCCCCAACTCGCCGGGCTCTCGTTTGCCCTGACACTCGTTGCGGTGCTGCTAGCTCTGCCTGTGATCCGACGTTCCCACGCAATCGGCGGCGCGATCGGAGCGCGTGGCCGGGACGTCTCCTCTGCCACCGTCAATGCGTTGGACTCCATGCGACTGATCCGCGCTCATGGCGCCAGCGCAGAATGGCTGCAGATCCTGAGGCAAGGCACTGCGCGGGTGCGGTATGCAGTGATCGCCAACCAACGCCGCGCCGCCACCGCCGGCGGAATTGTGCAAGTCGCTTCTGCCGCTGGTGCAGCCATCTTGATCCTGATTGGCTGGGTACTGGGGATGCCCACCGCCGAACTCCTGATTTTTGTGTTGGTCTTCGCTCGGCTCCTTTCGGGCGCCAACACGATCACCAAGGAAGCTCAGATGCTTGCGGCCAACGCCCCCGCCGTACGCCAGATTCTGGATCTGACGGATCTCGCCACCCAGAACCAGGACGAAACCGTCGCCGATAGTGACACGTTGGTCCTGCCAAGTCTGCACCACAGCGCACCGCACATCTCGTTTGAGGACGTTTCCTACCAATACCCGGCGGGCGCTGATCATGCGATCTCGGCGCTGACCTTCCAGATTCCTGCCGGACAGATCACCGCGTTGGCGGGCCACTCCGGTGCTGGAAAATCCACGACCTTAGATCTGGCACTCGGCCTGCTAGCGCCTGATGCGGGCCGGATCTGCGTCGATGGCCGACCAATCACGCGCGACGATCTTGCCACTTGGCGGGCCCGCACCGCATACGTGCCACAAGATGCCAACCTGATCGACGCGACCTTGCGCGAGAACCTCACAATTGGGTTACCGGCGGGGCTGGACCGCGGAGAGGCGGCCTGTAAAGCAGCCCTGACCGCTGCGGGTGCGGGCTTTGCCATTCATCTGCCCCAGGGGCTAGACACAACGCTGGGTGGGCGCGGGCTGCGCCTGTCCGGCGGCGAGCGCCAGCGGGTCGCCCTGGCTCGAGCGCTGTTGCGCAAGCCAAGATTCTTGGTGCTGGACGAGGCCACCAGCGCCTTGGACGATCAGACTGAGGCGATCGTGCAAGAACGCGTCCGTAGTCTGACGCCGAGTTGCACCGTTCTGTTGGTCGCGCATCGCCGGTCTTCGCTGGCCGTGGCGGACCAGATCGTCACACTGACGGGCGGGCGTGTTGTGAATACGACGCCCCAAACGGCAGCAAGACGATAGCGTCTCACTATGGCTGAGGAAACACAGAGCCTTGCGAAGCGCACGGGTGAGTTGATCTTCCCTCAGCGCACCGCGAAACCGGTACGTTCGATCGTCATTCGGCTCGGGATTGCTGTCGCCTGCCTGGTCATCACCACCTTGGTGGTCTACGCGGACCGATCTGGTTACTCCAACGCCGCCTGCGGTCCAGAGTTGGTGGACGACTGCACGCTGACCCCCTTGGACGCCCTCTACTATTCAACGGTCACCCTGTCTACGACGGGTTACGGTGACATCGCTCCGCTGACTCCCTTTGCCAGGTTCACCAACATATTCTTGATCACCCCGCTGCGATTCCTATTCTTGATCGTCCTGGTCGGGACCACCCTGGAAGTCCTAACCCAGCGCACGCAGTATGAGTGGCGCTCCCGCAAATGGAGGAAGAAAGTGTCTGAACATACGGTCGTGATTGGGTATGGCATTAAGGGTCGCAGTGCGGTCAGCGCCCTACTCGACAGCGGCATCGCGCCTAGTCGCATCGTGGTTGTGGCCGATGATGATGACAGCGTGCGTGAGGCCGCCGATCAGGGGCTAACCGCCGTGCAAGGCGACGCCCGCCGCGAATCTGTATTGCAGCAGGCGGGGATCAACCGAGCCAAACGGGTGGTGATCGCCACGGACCAGGATGCCACCAGTGTGCTCATCACAATGCTGGCCAAGCGCTTGGCCCCGATGGCCACGATCGTTTCCGCAGCGCGGGAGACTTCGAACGCGCAGTTCCTGCGAGACTCCGGAGCAGACAGCGTCATCGTGACGGCTGAAGCCGTGGGTCGACTACTGTCATTGTCTTTGGTCTCACCGACCGCCGGCAACCTGATGGAAGACCTGCTCGATTCAGGTCGCGGCCTGGAGATGGTGGAGCGCGAGATCACGCCGGAGGAACTCGGGGTGCGGCCAGACGATTTGGACACCGGCGGGGAGTTGGTGCTCGCGGTGATCCGAGACGGGCAAACCCACCGATTCGATGGCGATTCGGTAAAGGTGCTGAACCGCGGCGACAAGATTGTTGTCATCCGGGAGACCCAGCAACACAACCTCTTCGACGATGATGTCAGCGAGCCACCCCGCTAGCGACTCCGTTAGTAGGCACCCTGCCCTGTCACGACCACCTTGGCTGTCTTGGCAAGAATGGCCAAGTCGTTGCTTGCACTAACCGTGCGGACATACTCCAAGTCCAGATCCATGCGCTCCTCCCACGAGGTTTCCTTGCGGCCACTGATCTGCCACAGGCCGGTGAGTCCGGGCTTGGCGTCATGCCGCTCGTGGTGCTCGGGCTCCAGCAGTGACATCTCCTCGGTGAGCAGCGGCCGGGGCCCCACCAGGGACATATGCCCAACCAGGACGTTCACCAGTTGCGGCAGTTCGTCCACCGACCAGCGCCGCAATATCGCACCGACTCGAGTTACCCGGGGATCCTGCCGATACCGCTCGGACATTTCGGCATCGGGCGCACCCAAAACCTCATTACGTTCTAGGTGAGCGCCCTGAACCATGGTGCGGAACTTCAGAAACGGAAAATGCTCGCCATCTTTGCCAACCCGATCTTGCACAAACAACACCGGGCCCCGGCTGGTCAGTTTGACCGCCAGCGCGATCAGAGCGAGAAGAGGAAGCAAAAGCAGCAGCAGGAGGAGCGATCCCACGATGTCCATAACCTGCTTTGCAAACCGCCGACCTTGCGGAAGACGCAGCCCAGCCTCTATTTGCTGAACGGAATCAACACGTGCTTGGACAGACATTCTTTACCCCCTTGTCGAACGAAACTTGCCAGCACACCAGGGATGCCTAAAGAACAGGGACAGAAACCTTGGTGAAGGTGCGGCTTTACTAAATGGTACGTTTTCACCCGGATGGACTCAATCATCCGGAGAGTGATCAGACTCACTAACAGCGACTACTTGGGCCGTTGACAGGACGAAAGACCTAGGCAAGTCCCTTCTTTGCCAGTTTCTTCCAGCAGGATGTTGCCCCGGCTGCCGACAATGGTAGTTTTTCTCCCCCACACCTCACGCTGGGGCCAAAACGACGCCACCTTCCCGCCACAAACCAGCGCCGAGTACGTGATCTGGAGACTGCTGGTATCCCGAAACTGTTCCCCACGCCCCTCGATCAACGGCGGCCCGAATGCAGCTCTGGCGGCTCCCGATCCGTTACTGAAATAGCCAACCAACGGTGGGGACGGGTGCTCCAAAACCAAACCGATCCGGGGGTTTAAGACCCCGCCAATCCGGCCCCGTGCCTAGCTGACTCAGCGCCCACCAGGTCACGACGGACTAACGGCGACGTGGGGTAGCGGCGGGTCGAATCGGGCGAAGGAGCCGCTTCCCCCTACGCTGGCGGCGTGCTGGAAAGACAACACCTGAAACGAATGTCCGTGATTCTTGCTGCTGGCGTCGCCCTGACAGCCTGTAGCGGAACCGCAACCTCGGAACCATCGGCCGATGACGGCGCGGACAGCGTGACCTGCAGCAACATCGCCCAGATCGCGGAGTGGCCCTTGAAGCGCCGGGTGTCACAGTTACTGATGGGTGCGGTGAATACAGATCAAGGTGGGCAGGTGGTTGATGCGGCCATCAAGGCCATCTCCCAGCGGAAGGTGACCGGAGTCAATTTCTTGGGCACCAACGTGGCCGGTGTCGTGGGTGACCGGCTCGCACAGGCCGTCGACGCCGGCGGCGAGGTACCTCCGCTATTGGCGGTTGATGAAGAGGGTGGCCAAGTGCAACGCCTCAGCGCCGTCACCGGATTTGTGCCCTCGGCCCGTGAGATGAGCCAGGCGATGACCCCGCAACAGGTTGAGAAGCAGGGCCGGGAAATCGGGAACGCGATGCAAGACTTGTCCCTGAACATGGACTTTGCGCCGGTTGTCGACGTTGGCAGCAGCGCTATCGGCGATCGGACATTTTCGGACAACCCGGAGGTGGTCACCGAATACGCTGGGGCATTCGCAGAGGGGCTGCGTAAGGCCGACGTGATTCCCACGCTCAAGCACTTCCCCGGCTTGGGTTCTGCAACTGGCAACACCGATTTTCAACCCGCCACCACACCCCCGATTGGCCAGCTAGAAGAGACTGACCTAATCCCATACGAGTTCCTGCTAGATGCCGACCCAGTCACCGTGATGTTCTCTAACGCGGTTGTGCCGGGACTGACCCAAGATGAGCCCGCATCATTATCAAAGGCGGCCTACCAACTCCTGCGCGAGGATCTGGCTTTTGATGGCGTTGCGTTGACGGACTCACTCACGGCGGCGGCGATTTCATCCGAGTATTCCGAACCGCAAGCCGCGGCGTTGGCGATCGGCGCCGGCGCAGACATCGCCCTGTGGGATGACCTCACCCAGGCCGACGCAGCCAACAAGCAGGTCCGCAAGGCCGTCAAGAACCAGCAGATCAGTGAAGACCAGTTGCATACGTCGGTGGCTCGCGTGCTCGAACTCAAGGGTGTGGATCTTTGCTCCGGTCGCTAGTTGGCCACCCGGCCACCGAACGAGCCAAAATCCGATAGCGGGTGCAGCGCCGAACTCGGTTGTTGGAACGGTGTAGATCTCTGTTGGCGCGACTGGTTGTTCACAGCCCGACTCGAAACCCGAGCGTGGCTGCAGCAGCCGGGTTCGAGCCGACGACGACAAACCGCAGCACCTCACTGATTACTGGTCACCTGTCACCTGTCACCGGTCACCCAAGACTCAAAACTGGTTTGACCCGGGTCGACGTGCACCGCCCGCGACCGAGCGATCAGATGGTGGACCTGACAGGATGGACATCACACCAATGCAACGGCTGTAGCGAGGCGAGAGAGTAGATGAGCGACGACGATTCAGTGGAAGTGCTCCCCATCGGGGAGGACGGCGAGCCTGTGAAACAGGACGAGGACCAGGCGAAGGCCATCACGGACCTAGTCGAGCAGCCCGCAAAGGTCATGCGCATCGGCACGATGATCAAACAACTGCTGGACGAAGTGAAAGAGGCACCACTGGATGACGCCTCGCGCTCCAAACTGGCCGAAATCCATCAGAAATCCGTTGCTGAACTCAAGGATGGCCTCGCCCCTGAGCTTGTCGAAGAACTGGAGCGACTATCCCTCCCGCTCGAGGCGGGGGCCGAAACCTCCGACGCCGAGATTCGTATCGCGCAAGCTCAACTGGTCGGCTGGCTCGAGGGCCTGTTTCACGGCATTCAAACGGCCCTGTTTGCCCAACAGGTATCGGCCAAGGCGGCTTTTGAGGAGATGCGCCGGCGCGCGATCACGGGGGCGCCGAGTAATGGGCAGGGCGCTGAGCAACCGCAGCAACCGTCCGGGCCCTACCTGTAGACACTCCAACAACGGCACCGGCCCGTATCAGTGATTTGGCGCTGGCGGGGAAGCCCTTAGGCCGGTATTCCTGGCCCACCCGCTCCCGTCGCCCGTCGTCACATCTTCTCGGACACAGGCCCTACGCTGGGAGACATGATCGATCAGCGAATCTTGCGCGACAACCCAGAGATCTTAAGGATTTCCCAGCGTAAGCGGGGCGCAGATCCAGCCATTGTCGACGAGTTAATTGCCCTCGACCAAGACCGCCGTTCCCTTCGGTCTGACTTTGAGGCGAAGCGTGCCGAACAGAAACAACTGGGCAAGAAGATCGGCCCTCTCCAACGCGCTGCCAAAACCACCCAAGGCGCGGACCGGGAAGCAGCCCAGGCCGAGCTACAGCAACTCCTCCAGCATGCGGCCGACCTGAGCGAATCGGTGAAGGCCGCTGATGCGGCGGCTACCGAGTTGGAGGCGCAGCTCTCCCAGAAGTGGCTGACCATCGACAATCTGGTCGACGATGCGTCTCCGGTTGGCGATGAAGATGCGTTCACCCTGTTGGAGACGGTTGGGACACCGCGCGACTTTGCGGCCGAGGGGTTCCCGCCCCAAGATCACCTCGCCGTGGGCGCGCGCCTCGGTGCCATCGATGTGGAACGGGCCGCGAAGGTATCCGGCTCGCGGTTTTTCTATCTACTGGGCGATGGTGCCTTGCTAGAACTGGCGCTGCTCAACCTAGCGATGTCGCTGGCCAGCAAACACGGCCTGACCCCGGTGTTGCCGCCAGCACTGGTGGGCCCGGAGGCCATGTCTGGGACCGGTTTCCTAGGCCAGGCCGCTGAGAACGTGTACCAACTCCCACAAGATGATTTGTATCTCGTCGGGACTGCCGAGGTGCCACTGGCGGCGATGCATTCGGACGAGATCCTGGATGAAGCCGCCCTCCCCATCCGCTACGCGGGCTACTCGCCATGTTTTCGCCGTGAGGCCGGTTCACACGGCAAGGACACTCGGGGAATCATCCGGGTGCACCAGTTCGACAAGGTGGAG
This sequence comes from Actinomycetes bacterium, assembly GCA_022600255.1. GTDB lineage: Bacteria > Actinomycetota > Actinomycetes > S36-B12 > JAHZKU01. The sequence goes on from JAHZKU010000181.1 coordinate 12,849, forward strand.
ATGTTCGTATTCTGCACCCCGGAACAGGCGGCCGCCGAACACGAACGGTTGCTGGGCTGGGAGAAGGAGTTTCTGAACCTGCTGGAGATCCCCTACCGGGTGATCGACGTTGCCACGGGGGATTTGGGTGCCAGCGCAGCCCGCAAGTTTGATATTGAGGCGTGGATTCCCACACAGGAGCGCTACCGCGAGGTGACGTCAGCCTCCAACTGCACATCTTTCCAGGCTCGCCGCTTGAAGATTCGCTACCGGGACAGCCACGGCACCCCCACGCCGGTTGCCACCTTGAACGGCACGCTTGTGGCCATGCCGCGAGTGATCGTGGCCATTCTGGAGAATCACCAGAACTCCGACGGATCTGTGGACATCCCTTCGGCCCTACAGCCATTTCTGGGGGGCCGCAGCCAACTCACGCCGCCGGAATCTCCCGGCGCGCCGCATGGAGCGACGTAAGCGTGGCCCAGGATTGGGTGCTGGCCTCAGACCTGGACGGTACGCTGCTGCGGCCGGACGGTTCAGTCAGCGCGGCCACGCGCGCTGGTCTGGCCAGCGCCGCGGACCGCGGCGGATTGGTCGTGTTCGTCACGGGCCGTCCCCCGCGCTGGATGCCAGCCGTGGTGTCTGCGACCGGACATGCCGGGATCGCAGTCTGCGCGAATGGGTCGGTGACGGTTGATCTGGAATCCGACCAGATTCTCAGCGCCCACTGCCTGCCCACGGACGCGGTGGCCGAAGCTCGCCAGCGAATCTTGGCCTTGCTGGGCACCGGCTCCTCGTTCGGCCTTGAATACGCCCCACTGGGGCCGATCGACGGCTCGGGGTTCTTCCACGAACCGGAATTCGCACCCGTGGCCCGCACCGGCGCCAAGTTGCATAACTTCAGCGACCCCTTGCCGACCGGGGACGTCGTGAAACTCTTGGCTCGCGCCAAACCCGCAGCGGTGGCCGATTCCGATCACCTGAGCCCGACATTCCATCGCGAGATCGCCGAACTGGTGGCAACGGCCGCCGAAGCCTTGGGCGACCTCGGAACGGTGTCTCACTCCAGTCGGACCCAACTGCTCCTCGAAGTGGCGCCACTGGGGGTCACGAAAGCCACCGGGATTGCCGACCTAGCGCAGGTGACCAAGGCGCCAGGAGTCCAATTGCTGGCCGTGGGGGACATGCCCAACGACATCCCGATGCTGGAGATGGCCGATCGCTCCTACGCGGTCGCCTCCGCACACCCCTCAGTCTTGGCCATTGCGGATGAAGTGATTCCGGACCCAGAAGATGATGGCGTGCTGAAGCTGATCGACTCCCTCTGACGCAGCGAGGCTGCCCAGCCCGAGCGGGACGGCCCAATGTGAGGCAGGTCACGCCGCCCTGCACTCAGGGTTAGCTGCAGACTGCGGTTCTGGGAATCTGAGCGTGGATTCACCCCTTTCGAGGGCCACCGTGCGTAAAATCCGTCGCATTTATGTCTCAGAACCATCGCAGCCATGCCCGACTATCGGTGGCAGGCTCGATCGTCAGGTGTAGTCGCAGGCCTACTGGGCAACTGAACCGAGCGATCAACGAAGACCGCTCTAGTGCTCAGCAACGAGCCCTAGCCCCTATACGACGAAGAGGAATCCTCGTGAAGAACCCGAAACGTACCCTGGCCCTAGCCTCCGCGACCGCCATTACCGGCACCATGATTGGCGTTGGCGTTGGGGTGACCCCAGCAACCACGGTCTCCGCAGAAGCCAAGGCCTCGGTCGTGAAGGTCAAGGGCAGCAAGCAGGACCGGAACCAGAAGCGTAAGCAGGTCGTCCGGATCGCCAAGAGCAAGGTCGGCAACCAATACGTGCGTGCCGCCACCGGCCCGCGCACCTTCGACTGCTCCGGACTGGTCGTCTACACCTATAAGAAGGCCACGAACAAAACCGTTGCCCGCACCGCTTCGGCGCAGAACTACACCAGCAAGAACGTGCGCAGCAAGAAGAGCTTGAAGCGCGGCGATCTGATCTTCTTCAACGGCAACGGCCACGTCGGCATCTACATCGGCAAGAACCGCTTCGTGCACGCCAGCAACCCGCGCACAGACGTGCGCACGGACTCGTTGAGCGGATACTGGGGCGGCCGCATCAACGGCATGGGCCGGGTCATCGTCAAGTAGCCCTAGCAACGGGGCCTTGGTTGGACCTCGGGTCAGTTCTCGAGGGAACGCAACCAATCGGCTGCGGCTGCATAGTCCGCGTCCGTGGTGCCAGTCGGAGCCGGGGTGGGGCCCTGGTTGTGTCGCGGGTAAGAACCCACAAATCTGACGTCGGCGCAGACTCGCTTCAACCCCATGAGTGCTTCGGCTACCCGGGCGTCCGACAAGTGCCCCTCCATTGCGTCCTGTATGTCAATCCGAGCAAGCTGACACAGTGCGCGGGTGATCAGTTCATCGGCTGGCATTTCGAGCGAAACGAACCAAGGTTTGAGCTTGTCGATCAGGTTTAGTATCGCGCAAAGGACAAAGGCAGTTTTGCCCACCCCGCTATGTGCCGAGATCGTCACCACGTTGCCGGGGCGGAT
>JAHZKU010000182.1 GCA_022600255.1 Actinomycetes bacterium
ACAGGATTGGCCAAGGCGCAGGTGGATGCGCTGGCATCCAGCAACGAGCAACTTGCTCAAGGCATCGACAGCCTGCGGGCGGCGGCCGAAGGCGCTGTCGACAAGGCGACGTCTCAGCTCAAGGGCAAATCGGACGACGTTGCCTAACTACGGCAAAATCCGAACCAGACCGACCGCGGATCACACCTCATCGTGAGGTTGTGGTCCGCGGTTCATTTTCTAGACGCGTCGCGACGGCCCCGGAGCGAACTGCGACTAGGCTGAAGACTCCGCTTGCTTGGAGTCCGTATGCGTCCTTCCTTCACTGCTGTCGCCGGCCTGTTGGTGGGTGCCGCGCTGGTGCTGTCCAGTTGTGCGTCTGAACCGGAGGCTGGAGACCAACCGGAGGCAGCTACCGGCAATCCAGCGGCTTGGAGCGCGACGGAAATCACCGAGGAAAACATCAGTGCGGCAGTAGCCGCACTTCCCGAGCTTGTCACGGACATGATGGAACAATCGGGGGTTCCCGGGGTATCGGTGGCAGTGGTGGCGGACGGCGAATCCGTCTTGACCGAAGGGTTCGGGGTGCGCCAGGTAGGCGAAGACGCCAAAGTCAACGCCGACACCGTATTCCAGATTGCCAGTCTGTCCAAGCCGGTCGGTGCCACCGTCGTGTCTCGTTCGGTGTCTGACGGGGTCGTGGACTGGGAGGATCGGGTCCGCGAGTATCTTCCCGATTTCAGGCTGAACGATGCCTATCCGACGGCAAACGTCACGATCGCCGACCTCTACTCCCATCGCAGCGGCCTGCCATTTGAGGCCGGGGATCGCCTCGAGGATCTCGGCTTCGGGCAAGAGGCGATCCTGACCAAGCTGCGCCAGTTGCCGCTGGGGTTGTTTCGGGTACAGTACGCATATTCCAACTTCGGATTGACGGCCGCGGCTGAGGCAGTTGCGGCGGCCAATCAAACCTCCTGGGCGTCCCTGAGTCAATCGCAGCTGTATGACCCGCTCGATATGCAGGACACGAGTTCGGTCTATGCGGATTACTTGTCGGCGCAAAACCGGGCAACCACGCATCAGCGCACTGAGAATGGCTGGTTGCCGGGGGAACCCCGTGATCCCGACGCGCAGTCTCCCGCTGGCGGGGTGAGCTCGACCGCCAATGACATGGCGAAATGGATGCAACTGCAGCTGGCGAATGGTCGCTTCGACGGTGAGGAGTTGATCAAGCCGGAAGTCATCCAGCTCATGCGACAGCCGCACAGCATCAGCGTTCCAGCAACGGACCCAGCAGCACGGTCCTCGATGTACGGGTACGGCATTGGTTCTGGTGTGGACGGCACTGGCCACGTTCGCTGGTCGCACAGTGGGGCGTTCGTCCTTGGAACAGCCACTGCGGTGGATTTCCTACCTGAAGCCGGGTTAGGCATCGTGGTTCTGACGAACGGAACGCCTTATGGGCTACCCGAGGCGGTGGCCGCATCCTTCATGGACATCGCCGAGACCGGAGCGGTGCAACGGGACTGGCTGGCGGCCTACGGCCAGGCGTTTGCGCCGCTCACCACCAATCCCAGCCAACTCGCGAATGCCACCCGGCCCACCGATCCTGCCCCGGCCAAGCCATTGCGCGCGTATACGGGGACATACCGCAACAGCTACTTTGGTCCGGCCGAGCTGACGATCTCAGACGACGCCCTCGTGATGACCCTCGGCCCAGACGAGTACCGGTTCCCGCTCACGCATTGGGATGGTGACCGGTTCTCCTACATCCCTACCGGTGAGAATGGCTTGGGAATCACCGCGATCGATTTTGACCTTGCCGCTGGCACGATGACAGTCGAGAACCTAGACAATCACGGACTAGGAACCTTCCGGCGCTAACTCCACGGCAGGGTGGGCCCGGTTTGTGCCAAACTGTGGATTGTGGTGACGAATCTAGCCGATCTGATTGATCGCTCCGCCGATGAGTTCCCGGCCTCGGTCGCGATCGTTGATGGCGATCGCAAAGCAACCTATGCAGGACTGGACGATCACGTGTCCGCCTTGGCGTTGGGCATGCTTGCGCAAGGGCTGGAACCAGGCGACCGGGTGGGTCTCTTCCTCGGCAACACCTATGAGTTCGTCGTGGCCTTCTTTGCCGTGCTTCGAGCCGGCGCAATCGCAGTTCCTCTGAATACGTCCCTAACGGCGACGGAAATCGAACACGTCATCAGATCGACCGAACCTCGCCTCCTGATCACGGATAACAACTATTCGGATCGGCTTGACACCGCCAACCTTGCGCAGTGCCGGGTACTATCTGCGCGGTCTGCGCCTTGGGAGAAACTGCTCAAAGCGAGCACAGCCGAAACGTCCTTCCCAACCGTCGACCCGGAGTCCGCCGCTGTCCTGCTGTTCACCTCAGGTAGTTCGGGGGAGCCGAGAGCTGCGATCCTCAGTCATCGCGCGCTGCTCGCCAACGTTCATGCGTTGCTTTCCCTGGAGCATCCCCCAGCGATCACCGCCAAAGACACCTCCATTGCGGTTCTTCCGCTGTTTCACGTGTACTCGTTGAATTCGATCCTGGTCTGTGGGCTCGCGGCTGGGGCCACGGTGGTCCTGTGTCCCCGGTTCGATCCCGACACGACACTCGCCGCGATTCGCAAGCACAAAGTGTCAGTGGTGGCGGGGGCCCCACCCATGTATGTCGCATGGAGTGCCGTGCCCGGACTGCGGGAAGCATTCGGCAAGGCCCGGTTGGTCCTCAGCGGTGCCGCGCCACTGGCCCCTGCACTGTTCGACGAGTTTCACACAATGACCGGCAAGCCGGTTTGGGAAGGCTACGGGCTCACGGAATGTGCGCCGGTGGTGTCAACCACACTGGTTTCCGGGGTTCCTAAGGCTGGCTCCGTTGGCCGGCCGTTGCCCAACGTTGAAGTCAAGATTGTGCCGGAACGGCAGGAACGCCCCGGGATCACAATCGACGGACTCGACGATGCTAATGAGAGCGAACCGGGCGAGATTTGGGTCCGGGGGCCTTCGTTGTTTTCGGGGTACTGGCCCAACGGAGCCGATGGGCCCGACGGCCAAGGCTGGTTCGGGACAGGGGACGTTGGCTACATTGACGCCGACGGCGATCTGACGTTGGTGGACCGACGCTCTGATCTGGTGATTGTCAGCGGCTTTAATGTCTACCCACGTGAGGTGGAGCGGGCCATTGAGCAACACCCCAACGTGGCCGAGTGCGCCGTGTTCGGCGTGCCGCATCCGTACTCAGGTGAGGCGGTAAAGGCTGTTGTGGCCTTGCGGCCGGATACCGAGTTAGCTACCGCGGAGCTTGTGCAGTTCTGTGAGGAGAGACTAGCCAGATTTAAGTGTCCGACGATCGTGGAGTTTCGAGCCGAACTACCGCACGGTCCCACGGGGAAAATCGCCAAGGACTCGCTGAGGACGACATGAGCTCCCGGGTGGTTTTGGTTGGCAAACCAGCTTGCCACCTGTGTGATGTGGCTCGGCAGGTGGTCGAGACTGTGTGTGCGGAGTTTGACCTCGATGCCGACGAACGCAGCATCTACGACGATCCTTATCTCGCGGCCGAATACGCGGACCGGGTTCCGGTGGTGTTGGTTGACGATGCGGAAATCAGTCACTTTCGGATTTCCGCCGAACAGCTTCGTAAGGCCCTGAGTCAGTGACGGACCTAACCGTTGCCCAGATCCGGGAGGCTGCGCGCGGTTTGCGACGTATCACCCGCGTCACCCCGGTGATTCGCGCCCACTGGCTGGAGACGCTGGCGGGTGGGCCGGTGTATCTGAAATGCGAAAACTTGCAGCGTTCGGGGTCCTTCAAACTGCGTGGAGCATACACCCGGATTTCGCGCCTTTCCGAGCAGGAACGTTCCCGGGGCGTTGTGGCGGCCTCTGCCGGCAATCACGCCCAGGGGGTGGCTCTAGCGGCCGCAGATCTCGGGGTGAGCGCGACAGTCTTCATGCCGCGTTCGGCGTCATTGCCGAAGGTCGCGGCCACGGCTGACTACGGGGCGACGGTGGAGTTGGTCGGTGAATCCGTGGAGGCGGCGCTAGCGGCCGCGGCGGCGTTTGCCGCGGAGACCGGGGCCGTGATGGTGCACCCATTCGATCATCCTGATGTGGTGCTAGGGCAAGGCACCGTTGGGTTGGAGAGTGCCGAGCAGGTCCCCGCCGCGAAATCCGTGGTTGTTCCGGTGGGGGGCGGCGGCTTGTTGGCGGGAACCGCGCTGGCGCTG
>JAHZKU010000183.1 GCA_022600255.1 Actinomycetes bacterium
GGGGTTTGCGCGGGAAGGCTTCGCCAGCCCGCAAGCAAACCAGTTCGTGATGCGGATCGATCCTGATCCCGCGGCGAGAATCTCGCTGCAGGCCATGGACGCGCAGGGCAAGAAGCTAGACACGATCACCCTAGATATGGACTTCCAGAAGGAGATCGGCGAGGCCCCGACGCCGTACGAAACGCTGCTGCTGGCGGCGATGGCTGGGGATCGCAACAACTTCGCACGCCAAGATGCCGTGGAAGAGACCTGGCGGGTGGTTCAGCCCTTGCTCGACAACCCCGGGCCGGTCTATCCCTACGCGGAGGGGTCTTGGGGACCAGGCGAAGCGGACCAACTGGCTGAGGGAACCGACCCTTGGCATCTGCCCTGGGCGCCTGCGGAATCCTGAGCCCTACAACAAGTCAAGGGCATGGGCCGCCACCGTGGCACCGAGCTCGCGGAGATCGTTCGTATCGGCGCTTGTCAGCGGACCAGTGCAAGAAACGGGTTTGGTCACCTGTCGCCAGCCCAGGCCCTTGGTGATCTGGTCCATCGCGCGGGTACCCCCTGCCACGTTGCTGTCGCCGTGCAGGTAGTAGCTAAACGGCAATCCCGTGGTCTGAGCCAAACACGGGTAGTAGGTCAGGTCGAAGAAGTGCTTCATGGCCCCGGAGATGTAGCCGATATTCACCGGGGTACCCAACACGAGGCCGTCGGCGGCCAACACATCCATCGGTCCGGCGGCCAACGCGGCTTGGGTCACCACATCAAGGTCGGCTAGGTCCGGTTGGTCCAGACCGGCCAGCACCGCCTCCAGCATCGCTTGCAGCGTTGGAGATGGGGTGTGGTGCACCACAAGGAGGCGTTTCATGACTGGCAGTCTGCTTCAGGGGCGCTGATTCAGCAAGCGGAGTCGGAGCCGGGCCGGTTCAGCCGGCCTGTGCGTTGGGCCCACCACTCAAAGAGCAGCGTCGCAAATGGCGGCACAGACGCGGCCAAGGCCGCCAGGCTGGTCCAGGGCCCCCAGCGCAGCGGACGGATACACAGCAGTGCCACTGCCACGTACGCGACAAACACTGCACCGTGGATCGGCCCAAACACTTCCACCCCAACTGGATTTCCGGTCGGGCCGTACTTGAAGAACATGCCGATCAGGAGCCCCAGCCAGGAGGCAGCCTCAGTGAACGCGACGACGCGAAACAGCCGGGCAATCCCGGGCGGGTCCTGCTGATCGCGTCCTTGCTGCCGCGTGTCGATGCTGGTGCTCACTCCACGAGGATACCTACTGAGGACCTGGCCAAGGATTGGCAGGGCGGGCAACACCGGACCGTCGGAACCCGCGAACTGCGTCGGATTTGATGAGTGTCCGAGGGGGGATTTGAACCCCCACGCCCTTATACGGGCACTAGCACCTCAAGCTAGCGCGTCTGCCTATTCCGCCACCCGGACGAGTGAGCAAGCCCGAAGGCTGGCAGTTCAGGATAGCAAGCCTGCACGGAGTTCTAACCCCAGCCTGCCTCGGATGATCTGCGTCAATGGCAGGATTGCTCCATGACTCCCGAAATCGGATTAACCCCCCTAGCACAGGCCGAAGACGACGCCGTGACGCTCTTGCGCGACATGATTCGGATCGACTCAACGAACACCGGCCACGCCGATGACACAGTGGGGGAGGCTGGAGTCGCCGAATACGTCGAGGCCGCCCTGCAGGAAGTTGGCTATGAGCCGGAGCGCTTCGAGACCACCGCGGCCAACCGGCAAGGGGTGTATCTCCGGATCCCGGGCGCTGACCCAGAGCGCGGGGCGCTGCTGTTACACGGCCACTTGGATGTCGTGGCCGCGTTCGCCGAGGACTGGCAGGTACCCCCCTTTGGGGGTGAGCTCTCCGACGGCTTGATCTGGGGCCGCGGCGCGGTGGATATGAAGGACATGGACGCCATGTTGCTGGCCACCTTGCGGCACTGGGCGCGGACGGATCACGTGCCCCCCAGAGAGATCGTGGTGATCTTCACCCCCGATGAGGAGGCGGGTGGATATCACGGTGCGCACTGGATCGTCGACAATCGTCCGGACATGCTCCACAACGTGACCGAAGCCGTCGGCGAGGTGGGCGGCTTCTCCATGACTGTCCGGGATGATCTGCGCTTCTACCTGATCCAAACAGCAGAGAAGGGAATTGCCTGGCTGAACCTGCGCGCGGAAGGCCAAGCCGGACACGGCTCGATGCTCAACGACGCCAATGCTGTTACCCAGTTGGCAAAGGTCGTGTCCCGGGTCGGGGATCACAAATTTCCGGTAACCCTCACACCGACCACGTCAGCCTTCCTAGCCGAGCTCGCCGAGGCCTTGGACACCGAGATTGACCCCACCGACACCGAACGGCTACTGGAGTTGCTGGGTCCGTTGGCGCGGGTGGTGGGCGCGACGATGCAAAACTCCGTCAATCCGAGCATGCTGAGTGCTGGCTACAAGGTGAACGTTATCCCGGGCCATGCTGAGGCATTTGTGGATGGCCGGTTTCTGCCCGGGCACGAGGAGGAAATGATCGCGGAGGTGGATCGGCTGTTAGCCGATGACGCAGTGCGTGAGTTCGTGCACCACGACGTTGCGCTGGAGACCTCATTCGACGGGCCAACCATTGCCGCCATGGGCCGGGCGATCCAGGCCGAAGATCCGATCGGAAAGGCGGTGCCCTACATGCTGTCCGGCGGCACTGATGCAAAAGCCTGGAGCCGCAAAGGAATTCGTTGTTTCGGCTTTGCTCCCCTGAAACTGCCGCCCGATCTGGATTTCGGCGCCATGTTCCACGGCGTGGATGAACGAGTCCCCGCCGACGCAATTCAGTTCGGCGTCCGGGTGCTGAACAGGTTCTTGGCCGAGGTCTAGCCGGCCGTTCGGGGTTAGGCCGGGTTGAAGAAGCGGCTGGCCTTTGAGTTCCAAAGCAACGCCAGCACGATAAGGGCCAGGATGATGGATAGCAGCACGCCATTGAGGTCGTAGGTGCCGTAGTTGCCGATGAAGATCACGTCAGCGAGGATGCGCAGGATCATCAGCAACGAAATTAGGAAGCGGGCGAACTGCCCGCCCCGCCCCAGCGCGGAGGCGACCCACGCGACGATCAGCCCGAAGATCACAACCCCCACGCCCCAAATCCGAATAGCCGAGGCGTCTCCGTCGGTTTGTACGAGAAGTTCGGCATCGTCTTGAGCCGTGAAGATCATCACGATGCCGGCGACGATGTTCAGGATCGCGATGATCCAGACGATCACGACGACAACCGTTACTGAGAGCGGACGCTGCGGGGCCTCGGCGGGCGTTGTTTCAGACATAGTCCTAGCATGCCCAATCGGGCCCGGCGATGCGCGTTATTGCCGCCCGGATCAGCCGCGCTGATTCCAGCCGTGGTCCGGGTAACCCAACTCCGGTGCTGAGACGTCGTCTAGGGCCGTCTTGATGGCCTCGGGAAGTTCTAGCGCTTCGGTCTCTAGGATTCCGCGCAGCTGCAAAATATTGCGCGCACCTACGATGGCCGATGTGATGCCAGGCTGATCCCGTACCCAGGCCAGCGCAACTTCCAGCGGAGCGACATCCAAGCCCTCAGCAGCGGTGACCACAGAGTCGACGATCCGGCGGGCCCGATCGTCGAGGTGCTCGGAGACAAACGGGCTGAAGTGTGGCGACGCTGCCCGCGAGTCCGGCGGCGTACCGAAGCGATACTTGCCGGTCAACACGCCGCGGCCGAGCGGGGACCAAGCCGTGATTCCAAGGCCAAGGGCCTGACAAGCCGGAACGACCTCTCGCTCAATGCCCCGCTGGACCAGCGAGTACTCCATTTGTGCACCGGCCAGTGTCACGCGGTCGGGCAAGGCTTTCTGCCACGTTGCAGCTTGGGCGATCTGCCAACCGGCGTAGTTGGAAACCGCGACGTACCGAGCTCGGCCGGTACGGACTGCGGTGTCTGCGGCCGAAAGGGTCTCTTCCAACTCGGTCTGCGGATCCCATGCGTGCAGGTACCAAACATCCACGCAATCCACGTCAAGCCGGTTCAGTGATCCATCCAAGGAACGCAGCAGGTGTGCACGAGACGCGTCAAAGCGACGGGTCGTTCGTGGTTTGGAGACGGCCTTGGTCGCCAGCACCACTTGATCGCGGGATTGGCTCTCCCGCAGGAGCATGCCGATCATTTCCTCGCTGGCCCCGTCGGCGTATACGTCAGCAGTGTCGATCAAGTTGCCGCCCGCCTCCAAGAACGTCTTCCACTGGTCCCGAGCCTCATGCTCGTCAGTGTCGCGTCCCCAAGTCATGGTTCCCAAACCAAGACGAGAGACTTCTAGGCCGGTCATTCCAAGTCTGCGCTGCTGCATAGGTGCAAATTACCTTGACCGAACCCGATGACTGGCATCGACATGGCGCTCGGCCCTGACCTGTCACCTTGTAGAGTCTGCTTGAAGAGTCGACAGGCGTTGGGGCCTGGCGTCGCCAAGCAACGAATCGGGCACGAACCCAGATAGGCAGGATGATCAGGATGCGGTTGGGTCTCAACCTTGGGTACTGGGGTATGGGCAATGATTCGGACAACCTGGTGTTGGCCAAGGAAGCCGATCGACTGGACTATGGCGTGGTGTGGGCAGCCGAAGCGTACGGTTCGGACGCCGCCACGGTGTTGGCCTACCTGGCGGGACAGACCAACAACATTGACTTGGGTTCAGCCGTTTTCCAAATTCCCGGCCGCACACCGGCCAACACAGCCATGACGGCCGCGACTTTGGACACGCTCTCCAACGGCCGCTTTCGACTAGGACTTGGCGTTTCCGGGCCGCAGGTGTCGGAGGGGTGGCATGGCGTTCGGTTCGCCAAGCCCCTGAAGCGAACCCGGGAATACACCGAGATTGTTCGTACCGCATTGCGCCGGGAACGTCTTAAGTACGACGGTGAGTTTTTCACACTGCCCTTGCCGGATGGTCCGGGCAAATCGCTCACGCTCACGGTGCACCCGGTGCGGGAATACATCCCCATGTATCTGGCGGCCGTCGGACCCAAGAACCTGGAGCTAGCGGGTGAGATGTTCGACGGGTGGTTGGCGCTGTTCTTCCAACCGGAGACCTCGCAGAACCTGCGCGACACTGTCCTTGCCGGGCGACAGAAAGCTGGCAAGACACTCGATGGCTTTGATATTTCGCCCACCGTGCCCGTCGTGATTGGTGATGACGTGCAGGAATGCGCCAA
>JAHZKU010000014.1 GCA_022600255.1 Actinomycetes bacterium
AGTCACGGCCCACATGGAACGTGAGCTGATGGTGCTGAATGACTACCCGTTCGATGGCGCTGGCTCGAATGTCCCTCGACTGCAGGGAAGCCTCCAGCTCATCTGCAAAGGCTTCAAACCAGCCGCCGTACGGGCGTGTCGCCGCCCCGGGCATGACGATTGGCTCCACCAACCCGCCGAATCCGCTGACATCGGATCCGTCCGGCGCCCCGAAGGAGCCCTGCCGCACGCCAATAATCTCCGGGCTCTTGTCGGTGGTGGCATCAACCTCCGAACCGCTAGGTGTGGTGGTCGGAGTGGTACTCGACTCACTGGTCGAGGAGTCGTCGGTCATCGCAAGAGACCCTTCATATCCTCCACGGGGGTAGCTTCGAGGGCCACCGCCTCCTGTTCTGTGATCTGTTTCTGGCGATTGGCGCCGAGCTTCATATGCAGGACTTCATCGTGCAGTTTCAAGATCGCGTCCTCGAGTGCTTCGGGCCGCGGCGGACATCCTGGCAGGTAGATGTCCACGGGAACCACATGATCCACACCTTGCACGATGGCGTAGTTGTTGAACATGCCGCCACTAGACGCGCAGGCTCCCATCGAGATCACCCACTTGGGGTTTGGCATCTGGTCGTAGACCTGACGCAAGATCGGTGCCATCTTCTGACTCACGCGACCGGCCACGATCATGAGGTCGGCCTGCCGGGGCGAGGCGCGGAAAACCTCCATGCCAAATCGAGCAAGGTCGTACCTGGGAGCGCCTGCGGCCATCATCTCGATCGCGCAGCAGGCCAGCCCGAAGGTCACCGGCCACATTGAACTCTTGCGCGCGTAACCGGCAAAACCCTCAACCGTGGTGAGCATGAACCCCGACGGCAGTTTTTCTTCTAGTCCCATATCAGTCCCATTCCAATCCGCCGCGACGCCATTCGTAGACGTACGGAATCGTCAGGTTCACGATGAACAGCAAGATGGCCAAGAAGCCAAAGAGTCCCAGGGCGTCGAAGTAGACCGCCCACGGATACAGGAACACAATCTCAATGTCGAAGATGATGAACATCATGGCGGTCAGGTAGTACTTGACTGGGAACTTGCCGCCGCCCACCGCTTGCGGCGTTGGTTCAATGCCACACTCGTACGAATCCACCCGAGCCCGGTTGTATCGCTTCGGGCCAGTAAAGGGGGCGATGGTGATGGAGAAGAGTGCAAAGATTGCTGCCAACCCACCCAGGGTTATCAGCGGTATGTAGACGTTCACCGTATTCCTTCCCGACAAGTCTCGGGACTCGCTGCTTGCGAGTTGGGGACTCGCAACCGTCTCTTGCACGAGCCGGTCGACTCGCCCCGCCCGCAACGGAAACAGACAGGTTCCTCTGCGACAACAGCCTAGGGACTCAAACCGGCCAATGTCGCGGCAACGCCTTGTTCCTTCAAAATAATCTTGGGCAAAGTCCGCTTCGTCATGCCTGCCACAGTCGCAGCGCGGCGATGCGACCAACCCGGCTCTAGCGGGCAAAAGAGACAATACTCCTGCACCACAGATCTAAGTTGGTCAGCGTCACCTCGCGTATGAATCCCACTGCGACAGGCGTGCGATGCGGACGCTTGCCCTAGTTGAGCGCCTTGAATGCCCGGTGTAACGCCACAATCCCGGCATTCAGATTTTGGTACTCCACGTTTTCCCAGCCCGCGGCTGCGATCACATGCGACAACTCTATCTGGTCGGGCCAAGCTCGGATTGACTCGGCTAGGTACTGGTAGGCCTCCGGGTTGCTGGCCACCCGCTCAGCGATGCCGGGTAAGGCCTTCATCAGGTACTCCAGGTAGGCGATTCGCAGGGCAGTGTTGGTAGGAGTCGAGAACTCGCAGATCACCAGGCGACCACCCGGCTTGGTGACCCGGACCATCTCTTTCAATCCCGCTGCTGGGTCAACGATGTTGCGTAACCCGAAGGAGATCGTTACGGCGTCAAATGAGTCGTCGGCAAAGGGCAGCTGCGTGGCATCACCGGCCACGGCTGGCACCTCTGGGCTGCGGGTACGCCCCTCCCGCAACATCCCTAGGCTGAAGTCGCAACCGATTGCGGCGGCCCCCGCGGCTAGGAATGGTTGGGTGCTAGTCATGGTGCCAGCGGCGAGGTCGAGCACATGTTCGCCAGGTCGCGGGTCCACGGCCCGCACCACAGCGCGCCGCCAACGCGCCGTCTGGCCAGCAGACAGCACATCGTTGGTGATGTCATAACGCTTGGCGACGCCGTCGAACATCGCGGCCACCTGCGCGGGGTCTTTGGCCAGATCGGCTCGGGTCACGTGAAACTCCATCCTGAACTCACTGCTAGGCGACGCAGTCCGCACCACCCCTACTGATGAGCCACTTCCAATCTACCGACGATCGTCCGCGTGGGGTGGGGTCGGCCACCGGCTTTTCGCTGCTAGCGGTACCAGTGGGAGGCCTTGGGATTCTCACCTATTCTTAAGGCGTGTCAATATCTGGTCGACGTGGGCTACTCCAAGGTCAACACCCGACCACGCAAGAATTGTTTGGCGCATTGCCCGGTGAACCCAGCGTGGCTTGGGTGCGCCATGGTCAAGGCTTGGTCGGCTGGGGCGTGGCGGCCAGACAGACTTTCGTCGGCGAAGAACGGTTCAGCCGGGCTCAGCGCTGGTTTACAGACTGGGCCGATTCTCTGCCCGAGGAGGCGCGAGATCCGCTCGGAACACCCCCGGTGGCATTTGCCTCCTTCACATTTGACGATCAGACCCCCGGTTCTGTCGTGGTGATTCCGCAGACCCTCGTGACGTGGCGTCACGGCAGCGCCAGCGTGGCAAGTTTCGGTGCACCCGCCGAGGAACCCTCCGGTGCACTGACGGCTGACCTAGCCCTGCCCACGACCGGTGGCACCGGCGTACGGTGGCGGGACGATGACACCCAAGCCAAGCAGTGGACAGACGCTGTCCGGGATGCCGTCAAACGGATCGCGGCAGGAGAACTCGATAAGGTCGTCCTCGCGCGGGCCGTGGCCGCTGATTTCGAGCAGCGACTCGACCTGCGCCCTGTGCTGGGGGAGCTGGCCGAACGCTACCCGCAATGCTGGACGTTCCATGTCGATGGCCTGATCGGCGCGACCCCAGAGTTGCTGATCCGCAAAGCCAGCGACAATGTGTATTCGCGAGTCTTGGCCGGCACAATCCGGGCAGCGGCATCGGATGCGGACAACCAAGTTGGGGCGGAGGCCCTGAAAGACTCTGCGAAGGATTTGGCTGAACACGAGTATGCGGTGCGGTCCGTGGCGCATGCGCTGGCCGCGCACTGCACCGACCTACAGATGGCCGACGCACCGACGGTGCTGACACTGGCCAACGTGCAGCACCTCGTCACCGATGTCTCTGCTCGGTTGGCCGACGGCGGCAGCGCGCTGGCGCTAGCCGCCTCACTCCACCCGACCGCAGCCGTCTGTGGCACCCCGACAGAGCGCGCTGAGGCTGTGATCTCGGAGCTGGAGACGATCAACCGTGCCCGCTACAGCGGCCCAGTGGGCTGGTTCAACGGGGCCGGGGATGGCGAGTTCGGAATCGCCCTGCGATGCGCCGAGTTGTCGCAGGATCGGCGCAGCGCCAGGTTGTTTGCTGGCTGTGGCCTGGTGGCAGACTCGCGGGCTTCGGACGAACTCGCGGAGTCGATCGCCAAGCTTGATGCGATGCGCGATGCCTTCACCGCGCAGTCGGCTGAGTCACTTGCGACGTCTCCTCGCGCAGACGCCGTCTGAACCGAAGTAGCGAAACCAGACCGTAGCTCCCGGCCAATGCACCCAAGCAGATCAACGCGAGCCTAGTGCCGATGAGGTCAAACAGGTACCCCACTGCGACAGCCCCCAACGCGATCACCCCAGTGGTCACGCCGTAGAACAACCCGATCATGTGACCGGAGATGTCGTCGGGAAGGTCCAGAACCAACGATGTCTGAGCGCCCAGCCACAGGGCCTCACCGGCCGCCCCCATCGCCGCTAGCAGCACCATGTCGCTGAGCAGGTGCGAGCTCAACCCCAGACAGATCAGGATTGGCCCAGAGGCGATCAGCGCCACGTCGATCAGTAGGTGTTTGTTACCACCGCGGCCCAGAAATCGCTTAATGAACGGATTGCTGGCGATGCCACCCACAGCCAACGCTGCAAACAGATAACCCAGATATGCCGCCGATTCTCCATGCGATCGTGCAACAACCGCCAACAGTTGTTGTACCGGGCCCACAAATGCGTAGAAAACTAGGGCGCCAATGAATGCCACGCGCGCAACGTCGAAGGTCCACCCGGCCCGCAGGTCAGCGCGATAGCCCCGGCGATCTTCGGGAGCGGCCCCAACCGATTCGGCCCCTGCCTCCCCGCGAGCCTCACTCTCGGCAGATACGGGCTCCGCCTCGCTCACCGGGACCGCCGGTTGGCCGGGTGCCGACGGGCGCTGACCGGCCGACTTAGCGGCGGCCGCATCCGCGCCAGCGCGCTTGGTGGACCGGTAGTCGAAGTTGGTCCGGGCCATGATCAGCCACAGGAACAGATATGAGAGTCCGTTCAGCAGGAAGGCCCCACCAACTCCCACAGTGACGATAAGGACACTGGCGAACAGCGGGCCGAGTACGCGCGAGATGTTGTAGGTGAGGGCACCGTTGGCCAAAATGGCCGGCTTTAGGTCTGGGGGCACGGTCATTGGCAAGATTTTGGGCATCAGGGGAGCCGCCAACGCAGAAGGTGGTGCGCCGATCAGCACGATGAGCAGCAGCAGATATACGTTCAGCGCGTCTAGCCACAATAGGGCGGCCAGCAATAGCGGAGCGATCGCCGACAACCAAGCAAACCGGCGCTCAAGCAGCACCGGGGAGTACCGATCCGCCAGAATCCCGCCTATTGGAGATAGGAAGAGCTTGGGTAGGAAAGCCACCACCACCAGCGCGCCGACAGCCGTGGCCTGGCCACTCTCATTCAGAACCCACCAGGAGGCTGCGGTGGTCTGCATCCAGGAGCCCGCCCCGTTGATAGTTCGAGCGGCCAAGGCCCGACGCGCAGATTGGTACTGCAACGTCGAATGCTTCATCTCTGCACGATAAGCCAAGCAATGCGCGTGATTCCTGGCGGCGCGGTGGGTAAGCGAAGGACTGCCAACCAGGACCGTAAGCGACTCCAGCCAACCAGCAGCACCAGGTTGGCGGACACCGCGAAGGCTGAGCACCGGCCACCCTGCTGCCTCAGGAGCTTCCCTCGCCTTAGCCCAGCGTTGCCTGCACCGCTTTGGTAATGGCCGTGAGCTGTTCGGCCTCGGCGACACGCGATGCGGTCCGCAGCACGATCACATTGCAGCCGCCTGCCGATCGAGCCTGCGCCAAGGCGTCGGCCAGTTCTGTCACACTGTCGATCGTGACCGCGGGCGCCCCGAACCCAGTGGCGACCGCTCCCAAATCCTGGTGCGTGGGTGTTCCGAATACGCGATCAAAGTCACGTGCGTAGTGGGGTTGGCCTTGTTCGAGTTGGCTAAAAATTCCGCCACCGTTGTTATCTAGGACCAAGATCGTCAGGGCCAGATCAGCTGGGATTTGGGATAAGGCACCCACATCGTGCAGGAAGGCAATGTCGCCCATGATGGCCAGCACCGAGCTCGCTCGAGACGACCGCTGTGTGCCTCGACGAGATTCTGCGCCCGGCCGCAAGCCAACGGCGTAGCCGAAGGCGGTAGAGATCAGTCCGTCGATGCCATTGGCGCCCCGGTTGGCCACCACCCGAACCTCGGGCAATGACGACACGAACGAATCGACAAAACGAATGGGCCAGGAAGCCGCCACAAAAACGTCCTCGCCACTTGCGGCGTCGGGCCAAGCCACGCGGGTGGCCTGGGCGCCATCGTTGCCCTCCGCTGTGGACCACCACGATTCCAGCACCGCGGCGGCGCGGTGATCCGCCGCTAGCCAGTCCGCCAGCCAGTCGCTGGCGGGGGGCGAGGCAGTCAGTCCAGGGGGGCTGTTCCTGTCAGGATCCGCATCGTCAATAGAGGTATCCGGTTGCTCGGGCAGGTCCGGTATGGCCGTTAGTTGTCGCGTCGCACTCAGCGCTGGATCCACCGGCCCCGGGCGGCCACCGATGTTGACAGCCCAGAGCGAGCCCGCGGCGCGGGCCAATGCCATGACCGGCCGGGAGAGACCGAAGCGGCCCACCGACAAGACGAAATCTGGTCGGTGCTCTGTGAGGAAGCGCTCACTGCCCAGAATCAGTGGACCGTGCTGGATCAGGTTGTCCGACACCGCCGGGTTTGCGGTCGGTTCGGCCACGATTGGCCAGTGCAGCTTTGCGCTGATCCGGCCGATGTCGCGCCACACTTGAGCATTTTGCTCAGCGGCTAGCGGCAGGTCCCCCACCAGGATCACACCGCGCGAGATGCCGGAACTCGGTAGCGTCACCGCAGGCTCAGCCGTCTCGGCGGGCCGGCTCTCACTGCCCGACGACGCCCTTGCTGCCTTCGTTGCGCTGCCCGGCACGGGAGGCACAAGTCCGACGAGCGGAGGGCGAAACGGCAGGTTCAGATGCACCGGCCCGTTCTGGGCATATCGCACTGCGGACTGCGCTGCGGCGGCCCAATCCATCTGTTCGGTCGTCGCACCGGAAGGCGTCGCTAGGTCCGCTGTCCAGCGCACGTTGTCGGCAAAGATACCCACCTGATTGATTGTCTGAGGCGCTCCGACCGACCGCAGTTCCGCAGGACGATCGGCCGTGAGCATGACCAGCGGCAAACCGCTGTGATTTGCCTCGACGACGGCCGGCCATAGGTTGGCCACAGCTGTCCCGGAGGTGCAGACCACCGCCACCGGGCCCCGGTCCGCTCGCGATAGACCCACCGCGAAGAAACCCGCGCTGCGCTCATCAATTCTGACGTGGAGCCGGATGTGCTGCTGCACCTCTCGCTCGGCTAACACCAGTGCCAATGGGGCGCTGCGGGATCCAGGGGACAGCACGAAATCGGTGACCCCTTGGTTGATCAGACCATCTACCAGCGCGCCCGCACACAGCAACGCCGGCGGGATATCGGGGGCGGGCGTGGCAGTTGGAGGCATTTGACATCAGTTTAGACACTCGACGCAGTCCCTACCGACGCCTTCGCTGCTGGCACAGTCCAGGCTGGACCCCACCGTGGGCTGACCACTCGGGCACCCCAGACTGCCGCCGAGGCGGCGGATCAGGGCACCCTGAGGACACCAGCCAACACGTCCGTTAGGGCCAAGCACAAGACCGGACTCAGGGCACCAACTCAAGAATCTGACTCGGCACGTACGCAAGCGCCGCTGTGAGCCGCTTGCGCCAATGATCGATTTCCCGGCTGGACAACGAACTCTCGGCCTCGGCGAGCAAGCCGCGATCCGGTGCCACCGCGATCGGCCGTAGCTCACCGTCGCTGGGCACGAGCGTGGGTTGCGTGACATCGGTTGCGAGCAACACCCCGGTCCCCAGGCCATGATCGAACCGGCTTTGCGGCAGCGCGGCGGCCGTCGCAAGACTCGCAGCCAATCCGACCGACGTCTCCATGGCGCCGCTGATCACCACGGGTACGTCTAGGCGATCAGCAACAGCCAACGCCGCGCTACTGCCACCTAGCGGGGCAACCTTGACGATGGCCACATCGGCGATTTCGGAGACTGCGGTGAATGCGCGATCGATCCGAATCGTCTCGTCTACCGCTACCGGAACCAGCTTGTCCCTGTGTAACGCCGCCAAGTCAGCACGAGTGCGGCAAGGCTGCTCGACGTACTCGATGTCGAACTGGCCCAGCTGATCTAGCCGCTCTCGCGCCGTGGTTAAGGACCAACCGGCGTTGGCGTCCAGTCGAATCCGACCCGAACCATCCGGCCAAGCCTGATCCAACGCCGCGCGCACCGCTGCGATACGCTGGCACTCTCGCTGCTGCGACTCGTTGGGGTCGGCGACCTTCACTTTGATGGTGCGACAGCCATACCGGGTGACAGCCTCCTGCGCTGCTATCTGGGTCTGCTCGGGGGACCGAACCGGCATGATGGCATTCACCCCGACCCGGTCACGCACGGGCTGGGGCCAACCCAGAAAGGCACTCTCCAGAGCCGCCGACAACCAGTAGCCATCGCGGTCCGGATCGTAATCGGCGAAGGGTGAGAACTCCCCCCATCCCGCTGGACCCTGAATCAGCAGGCCCGCGCGATGATCAATGGCGCGAAAAGTGCTGGTTAGTGAGACGCGAAACGGCGTTGCCGCTGCCAAGATCCGTTGACTTAGCGTCACCGCAACAGTCCCAGCGTTACGATGGGCCAACTGTTCGCAGATTCCCTTCCCCAACGGCACAACGTCCGCACCCTCACAGCTGCCCCCAGCCTCGAACTCGAGGCGCTGTGGGTGTTCCCAGAACACCGGTGATCGGCGCCAAGGGACACTACGGTCGCTTCGGGAACTGGCCGAAGTCCGGTCGGCGCTTTTGCTGATAGGCGTTGCGGCCTTCTTGGGCTTCTTCGGTCATGTAGAACAGCAAGGTGGCATCTCCGGCCAGCTGTTGCACCCCGGCCAGTCCGTCATCGGCTGCGTTGTGAGAGGCCTTCAGCATCCGGAGCGCCAGCGGCGAGTGGGTCAGCATGTCTTGCGCCCAGGCCACGGTCTCCTCCTCCAAATCCTCTAGCGGCACCACCGAGTTCACTAAGCCCCAGTCGTAAGCCTGCGCGGCCCCGTACTGCTGGCAACGAAACCAGATTTCCCGCGCCCGTTTTTGGCCGATCTGACGTGCCAACAAGCCCGATCCATATCCACCATCAAACGACCCTACCTTCGGCCCGGTCTGCTGAAACCGGCCATTGTCAGCGGCGATGGTGAGATCGCAGACCACATGCAGGACATGACCCCCGCCAACCGCGTACCCCGCCACCATTGCCACCACCGGCTTGGGTGTGCGTCGAATTTGAATCTGCAGGTCAAGCACGTTCAGCCGGCCGATGCCCTTTTGCGCGACATCGTCGTTGCCGATGTAGCCGTCGTCTCCCCGGATGTCTTGATCTCCACCTGAGCAAAACGCCCAGTCCCCCTGACCGGTCAGGATGATGACGCCAACCGAGTCGTCGTCGCGGGCTTCCCGGAAAGCTGCTTCGAGTTCGAAGAGGGTCTGGGGCCGGAAAGCGTTGCGGCGATGGGGCCGATTGATCGTGATCTTGGCCATTCCGTCGGCGGTCTCATACTTGATGTCGCTGAAGTCAAGCTGGCTTTGCCAGTCAGCGGCCGGCTTGATGGAGGAGTAGCCGGGATCACGGAATGCCGGGCTGTCTTCTGCCACAACTTCGGGGAGGGGGTACCGGGTGCGGGTATCCATAACTGAGGGGCCTTCCAATCAGGTGATGTCGACCTTTCTAGGCTAGTCGTGATGAATCAACGTGCCGTCATGCGGTTCCCCATCTCAGCCGGAGCAGCAGGTTTGCCCGCCTGTGTCGCTGCGCTGCGCGCAGTTCTGCACACTGATACCGCACCGCTGGGCCTGGTTCCGGCCGGGTCTGCGCCCCACGAGCGAGCCATGGCAGCTGCTGTGGAAGCAGACGCACCGGTCGCAGGCGATGAAGCCGGCGTGATCCTGCCCACCAGCGGAGCGACTGGGGAGCCGCGCGGTGTTGTGTTGGGCCGAGCAGGGCTGCGCGCTGCGGCGCGACTCTCCATGACACCGATCGGCCCACCGGGCCTTTGGCTGGCGGCACTCCCACTCACCAGCATTGGTGGCCTGATGTGTGTCGTCCGGGCGGCCGAGTCTGAATTCGACCCCGTCGCCTGGCCCGGTATCGGCGGGGCAGAGCGTTTCACGCCGGAGTCGTTTGCCGCCACCGCACAAGAGACGGTTCTACAGGCACAGCACCTCGGCGTTCCCGCCTACACATCCTTGGTACCCACCCAACTCACGCGCGTCTTGCGCAGTGGCACCGCCACCGACGCGCTGGCCGGATTCCGCAGAGTCCTAGTGGGCGGGGCCGCACTGAGTCCGCGCACCCGAGCAATCGCAGAAAGCCGCGGTATCAAGATCATGACGACCTACGGGGCGACCGAAACGTGCGGCGGTGTGATTTACGACGGCGCCCCGCTCGCAGAAGTCGACGTAACAATCACCGAAGCGGGCACAATCGCAGTCGGCGGCCCGACCTTGGCGCTGGGTTATCGGTTCCGCCCGGACCTGGATCGGGAGCACTTCGTGGATGGCCGGTTCCTGACCGCAGATCTCGGACGGTGGCGCGACGGCCACCTCGACGTACTCGGTCGCAGCGACAACGTGATCAAGGTCGGTGGGGTCAAGGTTTCCACCACGGCCGTCACCGAAGCCCTGTTAAGCCACCCACGGGTGCTCGATGCCCTCACCGTCGCAGTTCCTAACGCGGAATGGGGCTTGGTTCCGACCGCCTACGTTGTCCTAGACGATCCGATTCCTGAGGCCGCCCTCGCGGCCATGCGTGAGGAACTCAGCGATCTGGTCAGTGAACGTTGTGGCCGGGCCGCACGGCCACGCGAGATCGTGGTGGGAAGCGAACTGCCGCAGTTACCGTCAGGGAAGGCGGGTATCTTCGGAGGGAAACACCCATCTGGCCGCGATTCCCGGCCAACGTAGGAGTCAAAGTGGCCACAGCTTCGCAGTGGATTGCCGGAGCCCGACCGCGCACCTTGCCTGCGGCGTTCGCCCCCGTGGCCGTAGGCACCGGGGTGGCGGGATACGAAGGCTCCATCAACCCGCTCGCCGCGTTGCTCGCGCTGCTGGTCTCAGTGTCCCTTCAGATTGGGGTGAACTACGCCAACGACTACAGTGACGGCGTTAAGGGCACCGACAAGGCACGGGTGGGGCCGGTGCGCCTCGTCGGCCAGGGATTGGCCTCAGCCCAGGCCGTCCGGGCCGCAGCTCTCCTAACGCTGGCGATCGGGGGCGGGTTTGGTTTCCTCTTGGTCGCGCTGACGCAGACTTGGTGGCTGCTGATCGTCGGGGCGTTGGCGATCGCGGCCGCTTGGCTCTACACAGGGGGGCCCCGCCCGTACGGCTACGCTGGCCTTGGTGAGGCGTTCGTGTTCGTATTCTTCGGGATCGTTGCGGTGGTGGGTACGGCTTACACCCAAGTTGGTTACGTCAGCGCAGTGGGATGGGTGGCGGCCTTCGCGCCGGGGCTGTGGTCGGTGGCGATTTTGATGGTGAACAATATCCGTGACATTCCCGGCGATCGAACTGTCGGCAAACGTACCCTTGCCGTGCGGTTGGGAAATCACCGCAGCCGCAACCTCTTTAGCGGCACGGTGCTGGCCGGCTTCCTCGCCGTCGTGCTTTGCGGACTGTGGACACCGTGGGCGTTGCTCGGCATGTTGGCACTGCCGCTTGCGATCTCACCGATCCGGATTGTTCAATCCGACGCGGCCGGCAAGGGTTTGATTCCCGCCCTAGGAACTACTTCCCGCGTCCTTCTCGCCGGAGGGTTGCTCCTTGGCCTCGGACTCGGGCTGGGTGGCCCCTGATTCCGGTTCGGGCGGCACCGGCTGCTGTGGTCCAGCCGCAGAACTAGGCCGGTCAGTCGGCTTTGCGCGAGATTCTCTGCGTTTGCGCTGCCACGCGTCATCATCCAACTTGCGGATGAAGCGGGGGTCATCGTCGGGGGCGATCTGTCGGCCGGGACCACCCTTGATGTTGATGACACGGGGCGGTTGATTCGGATCCCGTTTCCGCGACGGTCGGCCCAGCAAGAACCAGAGCCCGGCCCCAATCGCGGGGACTAGCACCACCACGAGCCATACCCCGCGACGGCCGCGACGAATCATGGGTTTGCCGCTGTTCGGGGAGTTCGAGGAATTGACGACATCGAAGAACGAGTAAATCGCCAGACCCAGAATGATCAGGATCGGGAGCGCTCTGAGCATATTTCCTCCTGAAGAGAAGCGTAACGCCAGAATGCAAACAAGACACATCGAAAGGTGTG
>JAHZKU010000184.1 GCA_022600255.1 Actinomycetes bacterium
CACTCTGGACAGTACGCAACGGGCAGATCAACTACATCGGCAACATGAGCCAAGGCTGGTCCCGAGGAGTGCTGGACATTGGTATTGCCTATGGCACGGACATCGGCCAGGCTCGCGATGTACTGACCGAAGTAGGCCATGACTTCTGCCAGACCGAGGAATTCGGCCCTAAGGTGCTGGAGCGGCCCGAGGTGTGGGGGGTGCAGGAGTTGGGTCCGGACTCCGTGGTGATGCGCATGGTGATCAAGACACGACCAGGCGACCACTGGGCTGTTTCACGTGCTCTGCGCGAGCAGATCAAAGAGGCTTTCGACCAAGCAGGTATTGAGATTCCGTTTCCGCAGCGCACTTTATGGCTCCGAGATCAAGATGCCGCGCTTGGCGGGCAGGGGTCGCTGCGAAGAGGCCAAGGCAGCGACTCCAACCCCGAGGCGCAGCCCTGACCGGTTCTGGCCCGCATACCCACTACCGGTCTGGGGTTTAGCCAACCCCGATCAAGTCGATCACGAAGATCAGGGTCTTTCCAGCCAGTCGATGCGCGCCGGATTCGCCATAAGCCAAGGCTGGCGGGATGATCAGTTGGCGCCGACCGCCCACGCGCATACCGGGGATGCCCTCCTGCCAGCCAGCAATGAGCCCCATGAGGCCGAAGTTGATAGTTTGGCCGCGCGCCCATGAAGAGTCGAACTCTTCGCCTGACTCGAAGTCGACGCCGACGTAGTGGACTTCTACCGTGTCGCCTGGTCTTGCCTCGGGGCCCTCGCCGACGATGACGTCGGTGATCACGAGGTCGGTGGGTGGCTCGCCGCCCGGGAAATCAATTTCAGGTGCTTCCATGCCTTGATCCTGCCATGTTGGTTAAGGCTGATCGCAATGGCCTCCCGCGAGGAATCAATCGGTCAGTCCTTTCGACCTGACTTTGGGGCACGGTCTGCCCCAATGCGACCGGTTTCCACCCAAATATCCGAAATGGGGGTAGTTTAGGGATTTGCAAAGGGCCTGCAACCAAGGGTTGGCCCGATCCCGTTTTGTGGGAAGTTGACTATGAGGGAGTTCATATGACGAGTTTGGCGCTCCGCCGGAGTGGAAAGTTGTTGGCAGGTTTGGTGGCAGCTGGGGCGGTGTTGGCCGCGTGCAGCTCCTCTGACTCGACCGAGAGTGCGAGCCCGGCGCCTAGTGCAAGTGTCGATGAGGCGCTGGCGGCTCTGGTGCCCGATGATGTGAAATCAAGCGGCAAGATCACCTATGGTACGGATGCCTCTTATGCTCCATCGGAGTTTATCGATGAGGATGGCACCACGATTGTCGGCTTCGACGTCGACCTAGGTAAGGCCATTGCCCAGAAACTGGGCCTCGAGGGTGAGTTTGAGAACGCCACGTTCGACTCCATCATCGTCGGTGTTGACAAAGGCAAGTACAACTCCGGGATGTCTTCCTTCACCATCAACCCTGACCGGCTGAAGCAGGCCAACATGGTGAGCTACTTCTCGGCCGGCACCGCTTGGGCCGCTGCCAGCGGTAACCCCGAAGGTGTCAACCCAGATGATGCTTGTGGCAAGACAGTCGCGGTACAAAAGGCCACGGTGCAAGCCGAAGACATCGAGGCTCGCAACAAGGACTGCACCGACGCAGGTAACTCAGCAATCGACATTCAGACCTACACGCTGCAAAGTGACGCAACGACCGCGGTCGCGAATGGCAAGGCAGACGCGATGCTGGCTGACTCACCGGTGATCTCATACGCGATCCAGCAGTCCGGCAAGATCGAACAAATCGGCGACGTCTACGATTCGGCGCCCTACGGCATCGTGATCGCCAAGGACCAGACCGAGTTCGCCGAAGCGATTCAAGGCGCAGTCGATGCGATCATCGAGGATGGCACCTACGGGGAAATCCTGGAGAGCTGGAACGTTTCCAACGGCGCTGTCACGAAAGCTGAGCTGAACCCAGCTTCATGACCCAGACCAAAACCGAGGCGGGGCGGCCTGAAGCGATCAAGGCCGTCCCCGTCCGGCACCCAGGACGTTGGGTGGGTGCCGCCATCGTCGCTGTTCTGGCAGCGATGGCGGTCAACAGCCTGATCACAAATCCCAACTGGAATTGGCCGCTGATCTGGGAGTGGATCTTCTCCCCCCCGATCGTCAAGGGTGTCGGTATCACCCTGTTACTCACGGCCTTGTCGATGATTCTCGGCTTGACGTTGGGCATCATCCTGGCCGTGATGCGCCTGTCAGCAAACCCAGTGCTCAGCGGTGTCTCGTGGCTTTTTATCTGGGTTTTTCGGGGCACGCCGGTGTTTGTCCAGTTGTTCCTATGGGGCAACGTGATCGCCCTATATGCCACAATTTCGCTAGGTATTCCATTTGGCCCCGAACTCCTGACCTTCGATACCCGGGTGTTGATCCCTGCGTTCGTCGCTGCTTTGTTGGGATTGGGACTAAACGAGGCCGCCTACATGGCCGAAATCGTCCGCGCGGGCATCCTTAGCGTGGATGAAGGACAGTCGGAAGCGGCAACCGCCCTTGGTATGTCACGCATGCAGACCTTGCGTCGCATCGTGGTGCCCCAGGCCATGCGGGTGATCGTGCCTCCGACCGGCAACGAGACGATCTCGATGTTGAAGACAACATCGCTCGTCATCGCGATTCCGTTGACCACTGAGTTGCTGTTTCAGGCCCAGGCCATCGGCAACCGACTCTTTGAGCCATTCCCAATGGCGATCATGGCCAGCATTTGGTATTTGGCGATGACATCGGTCCTGATGATTTTCCAGTACTACATCGAGCGCCACTACGCCAAGGGTGCGCAACGCGAGTTGCCCCCCACCCCGATTCAAAAACTCCGCCGCAAACTGCCCAGGAAGTCCAATGGTTGATGCCACGGCCACTAGGCCGCCGATGGTGAAGGCAGAAAACGTCCACAAATGGTTTGGTCGGACGGAGGTTCTAAAAGGAATTGACCTCGAGGTGCAGCGCGGTGAAGTGCTTTGCATCGTGGGGCCTTCCGGCGGCGGCAAATCCACGTTCCTCCGATGTGTGAATCACCTAGAGAAGGTCAGCTCGGGCCGCCTTTCAGTGGACGGCGAATTGGTTGGGTACGTCGAGAAGCGCGGCGTCCTGCATGAGATGCACGACAAGAAGGTGGCCGAACAGCGCAAACAGATAGGAATGGTGTTCCAGCGCTTCAATCTGTTTCCACACATGACCGCGCTGCAGAACGTGATGGAAGCGCCGGTGCTTGTGGGTGGCGTCAAGAAGGCCGAAGCCAAAGAACGTGCCATGGAATTGCTGATCCGAGTGGGGATGGAAGACCGTGCGCTGGTGTATCCCAATCA
>JAHZKU010000185.1 GCA_022600255.1 Actinomycetes bacterium
CCCTGTCTTGGCCGCTGAGAGCCTCACCCGCAAATTCGGACAGTTCACGGCTGTCGCCGACGTGAGCCTGTCAGTGGCTCCAGGCGAGGTTGTGGGACTGTTGGGAGCCAACGGCGCCGGGAAGACCACCCTGATCAGGATGCTGCTGGGCTTGCTGGCTCCCAGCGCGGGCCGAGCTCTCTTATTGGGCGAGGAGCCTGGCCGGGAGGTGCGCAGAGAACTCGGTTACGTGCCGCAGAGTATGGGCCTGTATCCGGACCTAACCGTGCTGCAGAATCTTGAGTTCAGCGCGAGCACTTACTCAGTTCCGGTTGCTAGCTTGCCCGAGCGGTTGCTGCCGTACGAGCACCGTCTGGTGGCCGAACTTTCGTTGGGGCTGCAGCGGCAGTTGGCGTTTGTTGTTGCACTGCAGCACAAGCCCAAGGCGCTGGTGATGGATGAACCCACCTCAGGAGTGGGCCCTCTCTCGCGAGCCAACCTGTGGGACACAGTCCGAGAGCAGGCCGATCTGGGCACCGGTGTATTGGTTACCACGCACTACCTCAGCGAAGCCGTGGAATGTGATCGGCTGCTGCTGATGTCCGGCGGGCGGCTGGTCGCACAGGGCTCACAGGCCGACCTGGTCGGGGATACAACGGCCTTGGAGATCAAGACCGAATCGTGGCAGGATGCGTTTGCCGCGTTGTCGGCCGCTGATCAGATGGTGACCTTGGCAGGCACGGGCGTCCGTGTGGCCGATGCCGACCCCAAGGCTGTGCGACAGATTCTGGCGCAGGCGAGTGTCGCCGCCGAGGTTGCTCAAGTCCCCGCCACCATTGAGGAGCGGATGGCTGCCCTGGCCAAAGCTTCGTAGCCTGCTGTGCTGGCCGAACCCACTGGCTGGCCAGCAGGCCAGGGTGGCTTCGATTTTGCCGATGACGATCTCGCTCCGGCAGGGACCAATCCAGGCTTCATTCGCAGCCGGCACTTAGGTGCAGAAGATCGAGCCTGCAACTTCAGTGAAGACCACCCTCGAGCCGGGGCACCCTCCCCGCGCAACAGTCAAGCGCTTCACCAAGAATGGGATCATATGGATTGGCCCCGTGGCGGCGAGATATCGTCCAGCCATAGGGATTAGCCCCCGATGTGCTCGTTTGGATGATTCGGGGCGACCAGCCCGTGAGACTGAAGGAATAGGGAAGGATGCTGGATGGCGCTTGTCGCTGCTACCAAGATCATCACCCAGCTTGGGCTGGTACCGCACCCGGAAGGCGGCTATTTCCGAGAACTGCACCGCGGCGCCGAGACGGTGGTTCACAGCGATGGGCGGATCCGCAGTTCTGGCACGCTGATCTACTTTCTGTTGGAGGTCGGTTCCGTTAGCCGTTGGCACGTGGTGCAGTCCGATGAGTACTGGGTGCACGTCGACGGCGCCCCGCTGGCGCTGCACCAGGCAGGACCGAATAGTTATTTCCGCGCTCACCTCGGGCCGCCTAGCCAAGGCCTGAGTGGTGCCACTGTGGTGCCAGCTGGGACCTGGCAAGCGGCCGCGAGTTTGGGCGAAGCTGGGCAGTGGAGCCTCGTCTCCTGCGCGGTCGCACCGGGATTCGACTTCACGGACTTCGCGCTCTTTGATCCGGCCGAACCGAGTCACGAGTTCTTACGCCAAGTGGCTGGCGAAGCCGGAGACACGTTTTTCGGCGAGTGACGCTGTTGTGGTGGCAATGTGCGCTAGCGAGAGAGTCGGGGGACCGCTATCGGTGAACCCGACCCAGAGATGCTGGTCAGACAAAGCCACGCCCCTGTCGCGCCTATCGTGCAGGTTCTGGCTCTGTGCCACGGCCCACAAGCTCATAGTGATCCGCTAGCCAGATCCGCGGTGCTGTGATCGCCAATAGGCCAGAACACCTGCGCCCATGATGGTGATGGCACCGACTGCGAAGGGCAGGGCTGACGCGCCTTGGCCGGCGTCTGGTGCTGCCGCCACGAACGTAGGAGTTGGTTCTGGCCCATCGGCGGGCGCTGCCGCAAGGTCTGCTGGCTCCGACTCAGCTGCAGCCGATGTGCTGGGTGCGACAGTCGGTTTATCGGACTTGGATTTGCCCTTGCGGCTTGCCTCGGGAGTCGCATCATCCCCACTTGAGGTGGCGGCTTGGTTGGACCGTGGTGCGGCTGATGCAGAACCCTCGGTGCTGGCCTGCTCGCTCTCCGGTGACGCCGACTGGCGTTTGGCCTTAGCCGTCGACCGAGTCGGCTCCTTGGACTTGGGGGAGGCCGATGGCGACACAACAACGGCGCACTCAGATTTCGGGTAGCCGTCGATGCCACAGATCAGGCCCTTGGCCACCCTGGGTGCGGCCGCTTGACTCAAGATGGCCGCACCTGACGCCCCGACGGCGGCCACAACACACGTTCCACGGGCAGCCGGTGCGCTTTCCGTGGGGGGCTGGTGCGCAGCAGTGCCATAGTCGATCACAACTGCAACCCGCTTCTTGCCACTCGCGGCAGCCGGGGTATCCCCGCAGAACTGATCAAACGCAGTCGACCCGGGAACTCGCGGCTGGGTTTGTGGTGCGTTCGTGCCACTGCTGATGACAAACCGCCACCCTTCAACGCCCCCATCCTTGGGGACCATTGCGGCGGGGCCGGCGGATGCGAACTGCCAGGCCCCGGACGGCGCGGCTGTCCAGTAGGTCCAATAGCGATAATCGATGGCGTGGCTGTGTCCGACCTGGGTGATCGTCAGGAGCATAAAAAGGGTGGCCGCCCACGCCCCGGCTCGGTAGCCGCGCCGTAGTAGGGGCATTAGCGCAGACTCGCTTGCAGTTGATCGAGCAGATCCACGCTGCCGAATCGGACACCCTTCTTGGTTGTGGTCCGTAACGTGAGCAACAGGGCCGTCGCGGCCGGGCTGATTTCGGTATCCGTGCCGGTGTAGTCCCGGACGCTTGGGGCCAGCGTCTTCATGCCTCGCTTCACTGTGCCGGAGGCATACCTGGCAGTAGCTAGGGCGGTCAGGGCGTGCACGGTCGCAGTGGTGTCGATCCCCGCTCCGAAGTCGTTGCGAAGCCCGTTTTCGGCGGCGATGGCTCGTTTGATTCCCTTCATGAGGTCAAACGTGGAGTTGCCTTTGGCGGTTTGCAAGCCCGATTCGCATTTGGTGCGAACCTTCTTCTCAATTTTCGCGCGTTCGGGGGGCAGCGTTCCCACAAGACCCATCAGGGCCTGGGCTGAAGCGAGGGAGCTTCTGCTTTGGGGTTCGGGCACATAACTCATCAACCCGCGATCTGTCCCCGCCGAGCAGGGCAGTTGCGCTCGCTTGATCAATTTGCGAGCGGGCCGTAGCTCCTCATTCAGTTGTGTTTTCCAGGGGTACAGGGCCGCCAGCACGAGTCCGGTGGAGTTCACGTCCGGACTTCCGCCCTTGATGTAAGGGAATCCACCGGCGTCCGATTGTGACCGAACGAGCCACGACCGAGCTTTGCGGGCCCGTTTCTTGTCCCCAATGGCCTGTAGAGCCATGGCGGCCATGGCCGTCGAGTTCGAGTCCGGGCCCGAGAAGTTGACCGGGTCTGACGCCGGGCAATCGGTCGCGGGATCATCGCGGTAGGACACGAAGCTGCCGTTGTCGCACTGCTGTTTGCGCAGCCACTTTATGGCCCGCTTGGGAACCTTCGTCTCTCGGCTCGCTAGCGCCACGATCGCAAGACCCTGACGATAAACGCCGTCGTAGGTGGCGTCCGCTGTGCCGTAGAGGCCGCGATCGTCTGCCAGTGCTGGGGCGGCAATCAGGCTGCCGCCAAGCGCCACCACTGTTGCGGTAGCAAGCCCGATTCGGGGGTAGGACCCGATGCGCGGGCGGCGATGAGTTGAGATTCTTGACATTTGCTGTCGGTTTCCTTTCATGAGCGGGCATAGGAGTTGATCCTCGTGCCACGCTGGGAAACCGCAACGCCTCACGCTGACCCTCTCCGCAGTCCACGACGGTAGAGCCGCTCCGCGCCCAACAGGTATTCCGGCTCGTCGAATGACTTACGGTTGCGGGTCAGCGCCGGATTCTCACCGGACTTCCCCTGTTAAGCGCGTCTAGCAGTAGTGAGGCTACGGCATCACCAGATCACCATCTGGGCCACCCCTGGCGACTTTGGTGGGGTAGGAGCGTGCCGTCGGCTAGACGGAAGACTGCCCGGGGGTGTTCGCTTGGTTAGTTGGTGGAGGCGCGCCAGAGGGCCGGCAATGGCGGCCAGGTGGCATCGGCATCGCTGGAGGCTGGTTCGGCGGCTAGGGCTTCTCGGCACCAGGCGAGGACAGCTGTCAGATCCAATCCAGCGGGGACGGGGCCCTGGTGTGTTGCCAGCGTGTTGCTCGCGCGATTCAGCACCGACCGAGCGCCGGTCGGGTTTCCCCGGGCATGGTGGGTGATGGCCACCGCCCACTGCGCTAAGGCCTGCCACAAGGCGCGCTGCTCGGCTGGGCAGGCCTTCCACTGAAGTTCGAGAATCTCGTGCGCATGAAAAGGGCGACCAGACTGCAGCAGGGCGTCGGCGCGCTGCAGCGCGGCGCTGGGAGATAACGCCAGGTCATCGGGCGTGGTCGGCACCCCAACGCTGCCGTAGGGCAGGGGCCGTCCCAACTCATCACGCGGTCGGCGGTTTCGTGGGCTACCGTCAAAAGCCCGGTCCCGTTCACTCATCGGTGGTCTTTCGTGGTGGCGGTCGGGTGGGATTTGGTGGGGCTACCGTCAAAAGCCCGGTCCCGTTCACTCATCGGTGGTCTTTCGTGGTGGCGGTCGGGTGGCAAACCGTTAGCCGGGCTGACCCCACGGCTGGGCCTCCTCGATCTCAAAAGCCAGTTCCAGGAGCATCCGTTCGGAGCCAAGGGCCCCAGAAAACTGTGCCCCAAGTGGGACCCCATTGGGGCCAAAACATCCAGTCGGCAGGGAGATCGCCGGAGTCCCGCTCACATTCTGTGGCGCGGTGAAACTGGCGAAACGCATCAGGCGGATTACGTGCGTGCGGAAAGCAACCCCCGGGCCCAAATAGCCGATCGGGGGAGGTTCGCGGCCCAGAGTCGGCGTCAAGATCACGTCGTACCCTGCGCGCGCCGACTCATACTCGGCAGCGAAACCGCGCAGGCGGCTGATCGTGGCCGGCAGGCCGGCCAGTTGGCCCCGCGAGAAGCGGCCAAACGACTGTACGAAGTCCGTTACCTGCTTCTTGTCGAAGCCATCACCAAAGAGTTGGGTTCCGAAGTTGGACAGGGCCAGGGCCAAGAACCCCCAGTACCGCAGGAAGTCCCGCCCGAACTGCTCTGGCACGGGATTGTCAATTTGCACAACATGATGCCCGAGCTCTTGGCAAAGTTCTGCTGTCTGCTGCAGGGCGGCCACTGTTGTGGGCGCCGCGGGCATCTCGCCAAAAGAAACCGGGCAGAACGCGATCCGCAGCCGCCGCGAGCCTGGCCTCGTGACCGACCCGATGGGCGGTAGGTTCTGGGCTGGCCGCAGCTGTTCCAGAGCCGCATACAAGTTGGCGGTATCTCGCACAGTTCGCGTGACTGCGCCCTGGGCCACTACGTTGACCGGCATTTGTTCGGTGCCCTCGGGCGCGATGAGTCGGCCTCGACTCGGTTTCAGGCCCACCAGTCCCGCACACGAGGCGGGGATCCGCGTGGAGCCACCACCGTCGTTGGCATGTGCCAACGGAACCGCACCCGCCGCGACCAAAGCTGCCGAGCCACCGGAGGATCCACCCACAGTGTGGTCGGTATTCCAGGGGTTGCGGGTGGCACCGAAACGATCGGACTCAGTGGTGGCGGTCAAGCCGAACTCCGGCAGCGTAGTCTTCGCCAGTATGGTGAACCCAAGTTCCAACAGTTGCGAGACGAAGGGTGAGGTGGCCCTGGAAACCGTGCGGGGGACGGCATTCGAACCATGACTAGTTTGGGTGCCGGCTAGGTTCTCGTTGTCCTTCACAACGATGGGCACACCAGAGAAGGGTGCCGCTTGGCGACCGCGGTACTGTCCGATGTCGAAGATCGCAGTGGTGATCGCATTCAGGCTCGGGTTGGCGGCGGCGATCCGAGCCTGCGCGGCCGATTGCACCTCGTCTGCGGAAGCGGCGCCGGAGTGAATGATGGCCGCGCATTGGGTTGCGTCCAGTGCAGCAAAGTCGTCGGCTTGGTAGGTAGCGGTCTGGGGCATGGATCTCCCGGCACGGCCGTCGGCGTGGGTCTGTCTGGTTTCACCGTATCCGACCCGGACTAGCCTCGCCCGGTACTCGATCCGGTCGCACCCCTGCGAGAGGGGAGGGGGTCGCTGACCAACCGTTCCGCGAGGCCCTCCGCGTGTTCGCCCCTTGCCGGTGCTGGCGTGGCACGAGCCGCGGCACAGGCAAGACAGAGCCGAACATGCTCGCGAACTTGTTGCGGAACTGCGTGTTGAGTTTCTCCCTCCTGCCCCTGCGGCAACGTGGCGGGCGGGGCAATGGCCCACTCCACCTGCACCTGCGGCAACGCGGCGGCGAGTGAGGGCACGTCAGTCAGCCTTGAGCTCACCTCCACGGGGTCCTAGAGTTGGGTGGCAGCGTTGCGGGTCGTATGGCGACAGGGAAGGTGGCCGGATGAGCTCAGATTCAGAAGGCAAGTTGTCTCGGCAAGAGGCAGAGGCTGAGATCGACCAGATTATCGCCGAGCTTGGACCCGATCGGGCTCGCGAACTCCTGGAGTTGGCACTTACTGAACTGGTGATGGGAGAGGATCCGGAAGCCGACGATTAGCTCCAATCGGATGCGTTGGAAGACGCCAAGGGCCAGACCATGGCCTGGCGTCCGCGTTTTGCGCAGCCCCTCGGCTCGGCTTAACCGGCTCACGAGGGCGGTGCACATTGCCCACGGCGCGCCGGAGGTCTGGCGGGGCTCCCAGAATCTCACCATGTGGCGCGGTTTCCCGACTGAGGTTGACCGCCGCTGGGCAGTCGTTTCCGTTGGCGCACTTGCACCGTTCACCCACGTACGCGCCAAGGCCGACAGGTCGCAGTCAACACCGCACCACCGAAGGCTGGGCAGGCGTTGGGCTGCATCGCCTAGCAGTTTCGGCTTGAATGAGGGCGTGTCTATCGCTCCCACAGAAGAAGCGCCCACCTTGCTCGCGGCCCAAGCTGTCGTCACCCCGAATGATGAGTTCAGTCCGGGCTGGGTTCGGATCAATGAGGGTGAGATAGGCGAAGTCGGTTCGGGACTGGCGTCAGTGGCAGACCCGCCGGACCCACGACCCGGCTACTTGATTCCCGGTTTCGTGGATCAGCACTGTCACGGTGGTGGAGGGGCCGGTTTTGAAGGCGACCAAGCCGACATTGCGGTGGCGAGTGCAGCGCAGTTGCGGGGTGGCACCACCAGTCTGGTTGGCAGTATGGTCTCTGCTGATCCCCGCCACTTGCTGACCCAAGCCGCAGAGCTAGCTGCGGCTTGTGATGCCGGAATCCTGGTAGGAATTCACCTGGAAGGCCCCTGGCTGTCGCCGCCCCGGCGTGGCGCTCACGACGAACGAAATCTGCGGAACCCCACCATCATGGAATTGCAGGCCGTCCTGGCTGCTGGCCGCGGCAACATCAAGATGATCACCCTAGCCCCCGAGCTACCCGGAGCTCTAGAGGCTATTACGGAATGCGTGCGCGCCGGCGTCGTGGCCGCGATCGGACACACCGATGCTGATTATGCCCAAACCCAAGCGGCCATTGCAGCCGGAGCGACTGTCGCTACGCACCTGTTCAACGCCATGCCACCGATGCTGCACCGCGCCCCTGGACCGGTGGCGGCGCTCATGAATGACCCCAGCGTGTACTTGGAGCTGATTGTGGATGGCGTTCATGTGCAACCGGGGGCCATTCAAATAGCGAGACAAGCCGCAACGGATCGAGTGGTCCTGGTCACCGATGCGATGGCAGCGGCTGCAGCTCACGATGGCCACTATCGGCTGGGTTCGCTCGACGTGGATGTCGTGGATGGAGTCGCCCGTGTGAGTGATAGTGGCGCCATCGCTGGTTCGACCCTCACCATGGCGGCCGCTGTGCGCCACTATATTGAGATCGGCGGTGCCACCGTGGCGCAAGCCGCCCGGTCAGCGGCCACGGTACCGGCTCAGCTGATCCAGTTGTCCGATCGTGGGAGCCTGGCACCAGGATTACGGGCAGACATCTGTCACCTAGGCCCCGATCTGGAGTTGCGCGGCGTATGGCAGGCCGGAATCCCCATCCCCGTCGTCTGAGGGTTGACGGCTGGGTCAGGATTTCACTGGAACCGGTAGGCGCCGTGCCATCGCTATAGACCTTGCCAGTCGGGTTTGTTGGTATACACCGTCTGGTAGTAATCGCGCAGCCGTAGTTTGCTGGCGGCGCCCTCGTCCACAACCACGGTCGCGTGTTCGATGAGTTGCAACGCGGAGGAGGGGACCATCGCCGAAACCGGCCCTTCCACCGTTGCGGCGACCGCGTCGGCTTTTCCTTCCCCCCAGGCGAGCAACACTGGATGGCGGGCACGGCGAATTGTGCCCACCCCCTGCGTCACCACATGGTGCGGGACAGCGGAGACGTCGTCATCGAAAAACCGGGCATTGTCGATCCGAGTTTGTTCAGTCAGGCTCTTCACGCGTGTCAGTGATGCCAGCGAGGACGTCGGCTCGTTGAACCCGATGTGGCCGTCGGTGCCCACCCCGAGCAGTTGCAGGTCGATACCACCAGCGGCCCGAATCGCGGCTTCGTACTCGGCGCATGCGGCCGGGATATCCTCTGCCCAGCCGTTGGGCGACTGCACGGCATCAGGCGCGAAATTCACCCGACCCACGATTTCACGCTGAAGCACTGAACGGTAGGACTCTGGGTGGTTCCGGGGGAGACCGACGTATTCGTCGAGCGCAAACCCCCGCGCCTTGGCAAAAGACAGGTCGTCCTGCTCATGGCGACGGGCCAAGTCGTCGTAAACCCCTAAGGGCGTACTCCCGGTGGCTAGGCCCAGGACGGCCTCGGGTTTATCGGTCAGCAACTGGGCAATAGCCCCGCCAACCAGTCGAGATCCTGTGTGGCTGTCTTCAACGATTACAACTTCCATCCGCCCAAGCGTAGGGACACCCGCTCACCCAATGCGCGGTGACGCGATGGCTCATCCCGAAATCGGCTCAGCAAGCGTTCCGGGTCCGTTTGCGGTTCAATGTGTCCAACCACAGCGAACCGAGGGGTTCGTCGTGGCTCCTAGACGCCCGACCCGGGTCGAAGGATCAAGTCGAGGACGTGCCATGACGACAACGGCCAACGCACCCACCCGAGCAATCCGGGGACC
>JAHZKU010000186.1 GCA_022600255.1 Actinomycetes bacterium
GACGGCAACAATGCTGCGGAGGGTCGCCGCATTCTCGACGAAGCCGAACACGACGTTATTGAGCTAGTGGAAACCATGGACGGGGCCGCAGAGCGCGTCGCCGCACTAGCCGCCGCAGCGAACTAGAGGAGTAGGTCATGTCGATTTTTCTTAATGCAGATAGCCGAATCCTGGTTCAGGGAATGACCGGTTCCGAAGGCACCAAACACACCCGCAGAATGGTAGCTTCCGGCGCCCAAGTGGTGGCCGGTGTGACGCCGGGTAAGGCGGGCCAAGAGGTCGATGGCATTCCGATTTTCAACAGTGTCGCTGACGCTGTTGCTCAGACCGATGCCAACGTGAGCGTGGTGTTTGTGCCGCCCCGATTCACCAAGGGTGCAGTGTTTGAGGCGGTCGACGCGCAAGTGCCCCTAGTGGTTGTCATCACCGAGGGTGTCCCGGTGCATGACACGGCCGAGTTCTTCCAGTACGCGCAGAATGCGGGGACAACTCGGATTATCGGGCCGAACTGTCCTGGGATCATCTCACCAGGGGAGAGTAATGCGGGGATTATCCCAGCCGACATCACCCAATCCGGGCGCATCGGGCTGGTCAGCAAGTCAGGAACGCTGACATATCAAATGATGTACGAACTACGGGACATCGGATTCTCCTCTTGTGTGGGGATCGGTGGCGATCCCATCATTGGCACCACCCACATTGATTGTCTGCGGGCATTTGAAGAGGATCCCAATACCGATGCCATTGTCATGATTGGGGAGATCGGCGGCGACGCTGAAGAGCGAGCGGCGGCCTATATTGCCGAGTCGGTTACCAAGCCGGTAGTGGGATATGTGGCTGGCTTCACCGCCCCAGAAGGCAAAACGATGGGTCACGCTGGTGCCATCGTCTCTGGTTCTTCGGGTACCGCCGACGCGAAAAAGGCCGCTCTAGAAGCGGTTGGTGTCAAGGTGGGCAAGACTCCCAGCGAAACGGCGCAGCTCATGCGCGACCTGATGACTGACTGACGCAGGGCTTAGGTGGACAACTCTGGCGATTCATGAGGAATTTCGCGCGCGCCTGACCCAGAAATCGTGACAAGAGTGTGACGATTCAAAGGTGATGGTGACCGATTTTCAGATGCCGGATGCTCCGAAGAAGCAGCGACTCGGGAGACTGAAAAGGCCCAGTCTGGGGCGTTTCCGACGCACTTGGCGACCACGCAAGAATGGTTCCTGGCGTCTGCGCCGACGCGCGGTCGCCGGAATGAGGATAGCCACGCTCTCACGCAAGTCACCAACGCTGCCCCATTGGGCTGTGCTACTGCTTGTCCCGATTTGGGTTGCTGCAGTTGGGCTAGGAGTGTTCGCACTACTGGTGGGGCCATTGGCCGCTGGCCTGCCCACGGGGGCCGCCATCTCCTTGTCTTGGCTGATCTCCCATCACACTGCGGTGCTAACCCCTGATGGCGCCATCACGTTGCTCCCTCTGGGAGCAGCTCTCGTGCCGATTCTGCTTTGGCGACGGGCCGCGCGCTGGGTCAGTGTGCAGGTGGCGGGAAAACCCGCCATTGTGCGTCGCACCCTTGCCTTGGCCGCAAGCGGCTACGCCGCGATCACATTCGGGGTGGCTGCGATCACGCGTGCCGGCGATCTGCGAGCCTCGCTGATACTCGCAGTTGTCGGCGCGCTGGTGGTGGCCTGCGTGGGCTGTTGGTGGGGGTTACGCAGAGCGGCGCCGGGTAAGGTGCGTCTGCCGAATGGTTTCGCCGGGGCGGCGACCGCCGCCGCGTGGTTTGTGTTGGTGGGAGCAGCCCTGCTCGTGATCGCGGTGATCGCCAACTTTGGCGAAATCTCGGCGGCCCGCGCGGGGGTTGCGCAAAGCGCTCCAGAGGTCGCTGCGGTGCTGCTGCTGGAACTGGCCTACTTGCCAAACCTGATTATTTGGGCGGCGGCCTATGCGACTGGCGCGGGCATCGCATTGGGAGCCGGCCAGTCC
This sequence comes from Actinomycetes bacterium, assembly GCA_022600255.1. Taxonomy (GTDB): domain Bacteria; phylum Actinomycetota; class Actinomycetes; order S36-B12; genus JAHZKU01. The sequence goes on from JAHZKU010000186.1 coordinate 1,978, forward strand.
GTGTCGCCGTACACAAGTTCGGACGTGGTGCTCCCTGACCTCCCGATTCTGGCCGCAGTACCAGTGACATCGCCGGCTTGGTCAGCGATGTTGCCCCTCATCATGATTGTGGGTGGGTGGCTGGCGGCTGTCGCCGCCCAACGACGTGCCCAGGTCGTTGGGCTGGGGCACCGTTTCATTCGTGTGGGGATGCTAGCTGGGATGACCTTCGTGTTCTGGTTCGCCGCGCGCGTCTTGGCCGGCGGCTCGCTGGGCGAGGGGCGGCTGGATTGGGTCGGTCCTGCTGCCGGGACGGGCTTCATTGCCGCTGTCCTGATTGCCGCTGGCGCCACAGTGTGGGCGCTAATGCCAGCCTTAGCCTCGGACGCGCGACCGGTTGCGGTTGATCTTCGGAACCGGGTCAAGGACCGCAGGAGTAAACAAAACGCCTGACGGCAACCACGTCAGTCCCCGGGCGTCGGTTGGTGCTCTAGGCCGCGTCAGCGCACTAACATGGGGATGTGTCCAAAGCCCCGATTGTTGTCCTTGCCTCTGGCGCGGGGTCTGTAATGCAAGCATTACTCAACGCTGCGACCCGTGCGGACTGGCCAGGAGAAGTGAGCGCCGTCGTTACGGATCGACCTGATGTCGGTGCGCTAAGCCGAGCGCGTGAGGCAGGAGTAGCCGTCGCCACCGTGGCGCCGACCGACTACGCCTCGAGGGAGGAATGGGACGCGGCGCTACGAGATACCGTGGCCGCTTTCGCCCCTGATTGGGTGGTGTCAGCTGGGTTCATGCGGTTGCTCGGCGCCAGTTTCTTGCAAGAGTTTCCAGGGCGGATCGTGAATACGCACCCGGCGTTGCTGCCATCCTTTCCGGGTGCCCACGGCGTCAAAGATGCCCTGGCTTATGGGGTTAAAGTCACCGGCTGTACGGTCCATTTGGTGGATGAGGGAATGGACACGGGCCCGATCTTGGCCCAGGACGCGATCGCCGTGTCAGACTCCGACTCTGAACAGACGCTGCACGATCGGATCAAACTCAAAGAACGCGAGTTGCTGGTGTCCGTCGTCGCAACGCTGATTCAACAGGGATACACCGTTGAGGGTAGGAAAGTGAGAATGCCATGACAGAACGTAGTCAGATTCGCCGTGCGTTGATCTCGGTCTATGACAAGGCCGGGTTGCCTGAGTTGGCAGCGGGCTTACATTCTGCCGGTGTCGAGATCGTTTCAACCGGATCCACAGCGGCTCAGATCACGGCAGCAGGTGTTCCTGTGACCCAGGTTTCCAGTGTGACGGGCTTCCCAGAGTGCTTGGACGGTCGCGTCAAGACGCTGCATCCAGCCGTCCACGCGGGGCTGTTGGCCGACATGACCAACCCCGCTCATACTGAGGCGCTAGAGGAACTATCCATTGCGCCGTTCGACCTTGTCGTGGTGAACCTTTATCCCTTTGTCGAAACCGTCGCCTCCGGAGCCTCCACCGCGGAGTGCATCGAACAGATCGACATTGGGGGTCCGGCCATGATCCGGGCCTCGGCCAAGAACCACGAGAACGTGGCTGTGGTGGTGCACCCCAGCAGTTACAGCAGTGTGCTTGCCACCATTGCCGAGGGCGGGTTCACATTGACGCAGCGCCGCCAACTAGCGGCGCAGGCTTTCGTCCACACGGCGGACTACGACATCGCCGTCGCGTCTTGGTTCGGCAACGTATTGGCCCCAGACGACAGTGGCTTCCCAGCCTGGTTGGCCGGGTCGTGGTCGCGGGAGGACGTGTTGCGCTACGGCGAGAATCCGCATCAGGAAGCCGCACTTTTTCGAGGTCACGGTGCCTCCGGGTTGGCGGCCGCAAAGCAACTGCAGGGCAAACCGATGTCCTACAACAACTACGTGGACGCCGATGCCGCGTTGCGCGCAGCCTTTGATCAGAGCGAAGCGTGTGTGGCGATCATCAAACACTCCAACCCGTGTGGCATCGCCACGGACGCTGACATCGCCACCGCTTACCGTAAGGCGTTTGCCACTGACCCGGTGTCGGCATTCGGTGGTGTGGTAGCAGCCAACCGGCCCATCACCCACGAACTCGCAGTCGCCATGCTGGACGTGTTCACCGAGGTGTTGGTCGCGCCACACATCGACGAACCGGCGTTGGAGGTGTTGAGCGCCAAACCCAACCTGCGGATACTGCAGGTATCCGACGATTTCGCCGAGCCTCGGGTGGAGTATCGACCCATCTCCGGTGGTGTTCTGCTGCAGCATGCTGATCTCATCAATGCGCCCAATGACGCGTCGGAGACGTGGACATTGGCAACCGGCGACCCCGCAGATCCCGCCACAATGCGCGACCTGGAGTTCGCCTGGCGCGCCTGCCGCTCAGTGAAGAGTAACGCCATCCTGATCGCGCGTGACTGCGCAGCCGTGGGGGTGGGTATGGGCCAGGTCAACAGGGTTGATTCCGCGCGCTTAGCCGTGCAGCGGGCCGGCAGCGAACGGCTGGCCGGTTCTGTAGCGGCTTCGGACGCGTTCTTCCCATTCCCCGACGGACTAGAAGTTCTGGCCGAGGCCGGCGTTTCGGCGATTGTTCAGCCCGGCGGCTCGGTGCGAGACGCTGAAGTGATCGCCGCGGCGCAGGCTGCGGGCGTCACCTTGTACCTCACCGGAACTCGCCATTTCTGGCACTAATGCTGCAGCTCCGATTTCGCGGCGGCTGCTGGGCCTGACCGCCTTGGCGGCCTTGACCGCTGGGGTCTTAGTTTCGGGGCAGTCTCGCATCAACGCCGAGTTGAGCGACGAGGTAGGCAGCGGTTTCACGGCGGCCTGGATCAGCTTCGGGGTCGGACTCCTGGCGGTGGGGGCGATCGCGCTAGCCTTTCCCGCGGTCCGCGCCGGGCTGGCCGCGTTACCCCGGATTTTGCGCGCCGGTTCGCTGCGCTGGTGGCAGTTGCTGGGAGGGGTCGGTGGGGCCTGGCTAGTGACGACCCAAGGCTTGGTCGTGCCAGTGGTTGGCGTCACGCTCTTTATGGTCAGTGTGGTGGCCGGTCAAGTCCTTGGTTCCCTGCTGGCGGATCGCTTCGGATTGGGTCCCGCGGGTGTGCTGCCCATCTCACTGCGCAGAGGCGGCGCCGCGTTGTTGGCTGGAATCGCGGTGGGAATCGCCGCATGGCCGCAGTTGGGCGACCAACAAGCGAGTTGGGTCTTGGCCGCTGCGCTGGTGGCTGGGGGTGGTGTTGCCATTCAGCAGGCCATTAATGGTCGGGTAGCCAGTGCCACCGGCCAGCCGTTCGCGGCCACCACAGTGAACTTTGTTGTGGGACTGGCAGCCTTGACTTTCGTATTGTCCCTGCAAGCCCTGCTCGGGAATGTGGTACTTCCAGAATGGCCTTCGACTTGGTGGCTCTACCTAGGCGGTCCAATCGGGGTGTTGTTCATCGCCTTGGCAGCTTGGGCGGTCAAGCCCCTGGGGGTCCTAGCCTTTGGGCTCCTCGCAATCGCCGGACAGTTGCTGGGTGCCCTGGTCCTGGATCTGACACTGCCCTCAGCAGTTGAGCCCGATTTGAGCCTGTTGCTGGGGCTAACGCTCCTGGCTGTGGCAGTGGTCTTGGCGGCCACAGCCTCACGCTCGCGACTGGGCGGCGGCCGCTAGCCCCGGTGCGGCGATGGCCCCCTGCTCCGGGCTACTCGAAGCCGATAAGCGGTGGTGGCCGTCACCGCTGAGTCCCCGAGCACGAAATGGTTCAAAAACGGGCAATCAGCGCGATGTGTACAACGCTCCGTGTTCTCCGCTACGCAAGGTCGGATCGTCCGAAGAAACTGGTCGACACTTTCCGCATTTTGATAACGAACGTGTCTCGACTTTGGCACAGTGGCCAAGAGCTTGAAGGAGTGGTCAATCGATATGTGGAAGTCTCTGCTGTTGGGCGTGATCGCCGCTGCACTCGGTCTTGGGGTGTGGCTGTTGACCTCATCTTTGGATCTCGGCAACGTGAATGGATTGATGGGCATCGTGGCTGGGCTGATCCTAGGCTTGATCCCCGATCATTCACCGCTGTCGCGCTACATCGCTTTCCTCATCGGAATGGTGTTCGGAATTGTGGCCTTGGTGGCCGGCCTCGCTGGCTGGATTGGTTTCGTCGCGGTGGTTGTTATCTTCACAATCATCTCGGCACTGACTCGCGGACATCTGCCCTTCTGGGCCATGCTGCTCGGCAGTGGCTCGTTCGCGGCCATCTACGCCCCGCGGCTGTTCTCGGATCCCTGGTACATCCTCACCGACTACCCCACGACCTTCTTCCTGGTCCTCGCGACGTCGGCTGGGGGTTTCATGATCGCCATCTTTGCCGAAATGTGGCGCGGCGAACTGGGCCAAGACCCGTTGGAAGAGCCTGAGGCCGCTGCTGCCCAGGATCCAGAACCCCAGACCGATCAAGACTCAATCGCCAAGACTGCGAACGGTGGCTGACATGGCAAACACGAAAAAGCGCGACCGGAGTTCACGGTCGAAACTGGGCATGATTGGCCAGGTGACAGCCGCCACTGTCAGCTTGGCCCTCGTTGCAGTGGGCACGAGCGGCATCATCGCCAACGCTGCCCCGAGCCAGAGCCAACACAGTGCCAGTGCCGCCTGGAACGCAGTCACGAACCCGCCGCAGCAGGCTCCGGCGAACTCCGATCAACTCGATGTCGCAGTGGGAACAACGGTGGCCGCCACGATCAACCAAAAGGGCGAACTCAGCCCCTTCAACCTCTTCATCGTAAACGGTCAGGTCTCTGGCGTCGGGTCCGGTGAAGTCTCCGTGCCGGTCGGTCCAGATGAGGACACCACGTTTGAGTTCGACAACGAGGCTGGTCAGGTACAGAACATCACCCAGTTCGAGGGTCTTTTTGATGGGGAGATCCCTGTTGAGCTTGAGACAGAGGTGACGGTGGACGGCGAGTCGTTGGATCCGGACGAGGCCTACGACATCACGGGCGACGTGGTGATCAAATACAAGTTCCTCAACAAGACCAACCGCAAGCAGGACATCACCTTCACCGATATCAACGGCGTCACCACCACCAAAGAGAAGGAGGTTCCGGTCCCCTTCGGAGCCACTTTCAAGGCGCCGTTCGGGGAAGGCTGGTTCATCAACGAAGCCAAGGGGATGCTGCAATCCTCCACGCCCACGGGCGTCACGATCGATGCCACGGTGATGAACTTTCCGATCATTCCAGGCTCGGTCGGGAGTACTGAAGAGGTTCTGACCATCAAGGCCCGCGCGGAGAACGCCCGCCTACCAGCAACACTGGCCTCCTACGTGGCGGTCGACCTCTCGACTTTTGCCAACGGTCTGGCTCTGAACCTCGTGCCTGGA
>JAHZKU010000187.1 GCA_022600255.1 Actinomycetes bacterium
AGATCTAGCGCAACCTCAATGTCGATTGCCGTCGCCAGTGGCCCAGCACGGCTCCCCGCAAAGGAGCCACTTCCGGTGATTCCCTCTGCTTTTCCGCTGCCGTCGATGACGGTCAGTTCGGCGTCAAAGCCGGTGGCTTCGGTGGCTGAATCCTGGGTCGCCTGGCCCTCGAGCTGCACGCCAAGGACACTGCCATCTGGCCACTGCAGGGCGAGGAAGCTTCCAAACGGACCACTGCCCGCCTCGTAGTCAACCGTTCCCAGCACCTCTACCCGAACCTTCTCCCCGTTAATCTTGGTGTTTCCGGCCAAGATGTTAACGCCGAATACCTTGCTGTCCGAGGCACCCACTGGGTACGTCTTGCTGTAGTCGGACGTGAGTTCAGCTTGGAACACCACCTGATCGGCACTCGCAGGTGGCGACGTGCCTGCGGCTTGGGTGGCTGTGCTGCCAGTTGGCGCGCAGCCCGCGAGGGCCAGAGCGACGATGGCTAGCGCAGCAGCGAGCGGACCAGAGCGAGTGGCGGCAGGAGTCATTGAGACAGCGTGGCACAAAGCGGTCGAGCAGTCCGCGCGATGAGGTGGCTTGGTGCCAACGGGCGCTCAGCCTGACGAACCCACGCTCAAGGGCGCCTCAGCCCGTGGGTCTCGGACTCGGAGCATTTCTGCTCGTCGTGGCTTGAGTATTCCCTCAGGAGGGTAGCGCTGCAAGCCGACTCGCAGCCTCAGCCAAGACGGCGTCATCGGCCATCAGCGAGATTCGAAAGTACCCGGTACCGCTAGGTCCGAAGGCCCACCCCGGCGAAATCGCCACGTTTGCGGTCTCCAGCACGAACTGCGCAAAGGCCTCGCAAGACTCGTAGCCATTCGGAACCGGAGACCACACGTACGGCGTCGCACGCTGGCGTTGTACCGGGATACCCGCTTGTTCCAGCGCACCAGCGACAACTTCGCGCCGCCGCGTGTACATATCGCTGAGCTCACGGGTAGCTGCATCTGCGCTGGGGGCCAAGGCCGCAACGGCTGCGGCCTGCACTGCGTGGAAAGTCCCACAGTCAACTTCGGCTTTGACCGCAAGGTACCGTTCAATCGCATCGGCTCGACCAACAACTGAGCCAACCCGCCAACCGGCCATGTTGTGCCCCTTGGTCAGCGAGTAGAGTTCCACGCCCACTTCGATGGCCCCTGGGGTGGCAAGAAATGACCGCGGGCGAAACCCGTCTAGGCCTAGGTCCCCATAGGCGAAATCGTGCACAATGAAGACCCCGTGCTCGTGGGCGAAGGCGATGGCCTCTTCGAAGATCTCAGGAGTCCCCACGGCACCGGTGGGGTTGTTGGGATAACACAAGTACATGAGCTTGGCCGCTTCCGCAACGGCTGCGGGCACCGAAGCGTAGTCCGGTGCAAAGCCTCGGCTTGGATCCAGCGGGATGTACTCCGGAGTAGCACCGGCCAGCACTGGACCCGACACGTGAATGGGGTAGCCGGGATCGCCAGAGAGAACAACGTCGCCCGGACTGGTGAAGGCCATCGTCAGATTGAACAATGCCTCTTGTGACCCCAACGTGGGCACCACCTGCGACTCTGGGTCAAGATCGCTCACGCCGAAATTGCGGGCGTAGTAGTGGGCGACTGCTTGTCGGAACTGGGGCGTGCCGGTCTGGTCCGGGTAACGGTGGTTTGCCGGGTCAGCCAGTGCCAACTGCCCCGCCGCCACAACATCCGGATGGGTGGGTTGGTCCGGATTGCCGACGCCCAGGTTGATGATGTCCGCACCGGCGGCCCTCAACTCGGCGATCTTGGCATCCAGTCGAAACAACCAAATGGTGTGTGGCGCCAAACCGGAGAGCCGGCTCGAATCCGGTAGCGAGAACTGTTGCGCTTTCGAGTCCACGATTCTCCCTGATTGCTACCTGCACCGGTAGGTGGCCGTCATCCCTCAGAACAGTTCCGAGATCATGCAGCGTACTGATCCGCCGCCGTATTCCTCGATCGTGTCCACATCGCCCACCAGCAACTTGCTGGAGTTCTCGATGGTTGCCTTCTGCTCCTTCGTGAGCACCTTGTGCGTCGAGTTGGTCATCACGGTATAGCGTTGGCCATCGGCGCCCATGACCTCGATCTCATTGCCAGCGAAATGATCGATCTCGCTCTCGGACGCATCTAGGATCTGCTTGCCGCTGTCCTTAAGCTCGTCCACAACGAGTTGACGTTCTTGGGGGTCGTCGATCGCGGACAGGCAAACCACGGCGAACGCCTCACCAAGGGCCATCATCACGTTGGTGTGGTAGATGGCGACTCGCTTACCTTTGTAGGTTTGGTAGCCGTGGAAGGGGACAGGTTTGAACCCGAACTCCTTACAAAACTGCCGGAACAAGTCCTCGTCACACCGCTCCGACAGGCAAGCGTAGGCCTTCTTGTTGACGCGATCCAGCACCATCGCGCCGGTGCCCTCTAGGAACTTGTTCTCCTTTTCATACTTGGTGTAGTCGACGATCTCAAGGTGATCGCGGCCGATTGCGGCCACGAGCCGGCCCAGAAATTTGGTGCGCTCGTGACGGCGATCTTCGGCGAACATTGGGCAGAGGAGCAGTCGACCGTCCTCCATGGATACAAACCAGTTGTTCGGGAAGATGCTATCGGGAGTCTTCC
>JAHZKU010000188.1 GCA_022600255.1 Actinomycetes bacterium
AGAAAATGCCAACCCCACAGACCTACTGGCAACCAATTTGACCGTTGGACCCTTCGTCTCCGGCGTGACCCACATGCCTACATATGTCAGTGGGATCGGCTATCAGTCACCATATGGACCCCCCTCCATGTCGCCCGTCCTCCTGAAACACGAGGAACACGTCTGGGACTTCATAGAAAGTCCAAGCGCGGCAAACGTGGAGCCCCTGTGCGCATCGGGAGTGACCTGGCTCTGGGTGGACTTGGAACGTGCGCCCTTGATCAATTGGGAACCCCACTTCACAATACGGTTGGCGACGTCGGACACAGTGATCGCACAGGTCAATGCCTCAGCGTGTTGACTCCAGCACTTCGCAATTCTCTACGCACACAACACTGTCTACTTCGTGAATCTTCATCGGAAGCGTTCCCTCGGGGCCCTCAAGATTGATAAAGCGAAAACGGTCATCGGGGTTGAGGAACCGCCACACCAAGTACTCCTGAGCTCCGAGCCCAGACAATCCGATCGTGGACCCATGGGGAAGACGCTGAAGCGCTGCCGCTTGTTGCAGGACACGTTCTTGCATATTTCCTTCGGTGCCTACTCGGTCATTGATTCGGAAATACTGATTGACGCGAGGTTCTACAAGAATGCTCCCAGGACCCAGGAGGGGTCGATACTCCTGGACGACTGCAATGACCGCCCCGTAAGCACTTACCGTTACGACAACGGCAATGGACAGCGCACCGACTGTGGAGACAGACTCGCGTGATCGATTCATTCCCGAGGCTAGGAGCCAGGCTAGGGGAATCGCGAAAAGCGCCATCACTCCCAACAGAAACCGACTGGTCCATAGATTCCACTGGAGAGTGCCCACGGAGACGACAAAGACGGCCAGGGCCACACCGCAGAGGTACCGGAGGCGTGTGGGCGCCCTTCGCATCACGAGCACCACAAGTGCCGCACCCAAGCCGAGGACCATATGAATCGGGTTCGTTGCAAAGTCCTCATTTCGGCCGATCAAGAGTTCCAATGAGGCGTCCTCGTAAAGGGCAGCATCATCAGAAATGGGAACACCGATCCACGGCAAGACGTTCGGCAGGTACGGGTTGATCCAGTCGCTCAGCGGTGGAGGAACACCGACGTTGTTCAACACCGTGCGGACCGCATTGCCCCACACGATTCGCGCAGACGGCTCGGTCACAACTATGTCAAGATCGGGTCCTGTGGCGTTCCCGTACACAGCCCAGGTCCTCAAGGCTTGAGGAACAAAGCCTGCGAGGACCCCAACGACGGCACTGGCGGCAACCAACAGACTTGCCTTTGCACGTATCAGGGGCGGCGTCGTTCTGGCTCCGCGACTAGGGGGTCGCCACTCCCAGACAATCCCCAACAAGACAACCACCCCGACGGCCACTGCCGACGTTGCCTTCGTCGCTCCAGCCAGCGCCGCGCTCAAGCCAACAAGGACGAGAAGCCAGGGAAGAGTAACGCGATTTCTCGATCGGCTGATAACGGTCGCAAGGGCGATCAATGGCCACACCGCCGCTAGCCAGTCTGCCTTAGTTGTCGTCGCGACAGTAATGCCCGAGGGAATGGTCAGCACAAGGATTCCCGCAATCAAGACTCCCAGCCGAGAAAGGCCTGCCCGCCGCGACATGAGTAGGACCATCACTGCTGAGACAGCGGCCGCTGACCACTGAACTAGGTTCCCCAGTAGATCGTTCCCGGGCGCCGCGAGGCTAATCAAGAGAAGGTACGAATTCAAAGGCGGGAAGGCCACCTCCCGAGGGTCTGAAGTGACAAATGAACCCAATTCACCTTCCTGAAGCCACCACATCGCTCGAGGAAGGTGATAGGCCAGAGAGTCCGGATTGTTCGGCGCACCCACAAGCGCCACCAGTAAAGACATAGAAGCGGCGATGACTGTTAGTAGAACCGCAACCAGCAGAGGGAGGCGCCACCACGCCTGTGTGGAAAGAACATGTCTGACAGCACCCATCAGTCGACGGACATCCGACACAAGAACGGTGACACCTCGCCACCACCACCGTGCGGTCGCGACCGAGAGCACCAGAAGAACGACGGCGACCACGCGAACGGCTGTGCGGGACACCGATCCAGCGACAGACAGCCCTTCGAGCGCCACAACCCAGATCGCAACCCACAGCAGGGGTGGCGCGAGAAAAGCAACATCGCTGCCTACTCGAAGTGGCCGTGCTCGCAAAAGAGAGAAAAGGGCCACGAAGGGAACGAGAAGCACCAGGGCCGACACAACTGCCGCTACTATCTGCGACTTCGTGACATCCGCGGTCAGCACAGGAGAACGGTACGCGACGATGCGAACCACCCATTCATAGATCGCCACCTAGACTCATCGCGTGCGCGTGGCGATGGATGAGCAAATCTTTGCCTTGCAGCCATACGGTGGAATTTCTCGAATGTTCGCCTCCCTGGCCCGTCAGTTCTTCACCCGACCGGAACTTTTGGTCGAATTACTGCCGCTAGCAGCGCCGGTCATCAACCGATACGTCCTTGACGACGACTTCCTTCGTGAGCGGCTTGCGGTCAGGGAGGCAAGAAGCGAATACCGATCTGCAGCTCGCTACTTCACTCGCGTGCAGCCCAGACGAGGATTGGACGTGGTGCACAACACCTTCTACCTGCCCAATGGGCTCGCGAGCTACCCAGGAGCCCGACGGGTTGTCACGGTGCACGACATGATTCCCGAGATGATGCCTCACACCCGCCGCCGACTAGATTTCCTGACACTAAAGAAGCGGTATGTGACGAACGCAGATCATGTGATTTGCGTATCCGAAGCCACCCGTTCGGATTTGGAATCGATTTACGGTCCCCTACGCATGCCGGTGTCGGTGATTCATCATGGTGTCGACTCACGCTTTTCTTCAGACGCTCCCGCGTTGAGTGGAATTCGGAGCCCATATGTGCTCTTTGTTGGACAGCGTGGCCACTACAAGGATGCTGCGGTATTGATGAGGGCCTTCGCGAATATCGCGAACGAACACCCGGACATGACGCTGTTGTTCGTCGGTGGAGGGGCATTCACAGCTACTGAACGCTCACACTTACGTACACTTGGCATCGACGACAAGACTCTGCAGACGACACTCGCTGATATTCATATGCCTTCGGTTTATGCCCATGCAACGGCTTTTGTCTTTCCTTCTCGATTCGAGGGTTTCGGCATCCCGGTACTGGAAGCCTTCGCATGCGGTACCCCAGCAATCCTGGCCCGCTCGACAAGCCTGCCGGAAGTGGGTGGGGATGCAGCCTTGTACTTTGAGCCAGGCGACGCCAACGATCTTGCTGAACATTTATCGCGCGTCGTGTCTGATGATCATCTCCGGCGTCAGTTGTCGCAGCGTGGACGTCAACGGGCCCACATGTTCACCTGGAAGAAGGCGGCCGAGAAGACGGCTGAGGTTTACCGCGAGGTGATCAATCACTAGGTAAGTTGCCATTGGCGGGAATGACTGCGTCTTCTTGACATTGGAAGATCTGGCCGATGGTGATGGTCTGCCAAAACAGCGGCCGGGTAATCGAATCATGGAGGACACAGCCTTCAGGAATCTCCGTTCTTCCTTGGTTCTCCCGCACGAGCCAGTAGTCACCGTCACTCAACTTTCCCGGACGTG
>JAHZKU010000189.1 GCA_022600255.1 Actinomycetes bacterium
ACCATGCGCGAGGGATTGCAGGACGCAGCCAGCGCCGCCCGCGACGTTGGTTGAACCATGACGCAACAATCTGGCTGGGACTTCCCCCAAAGCCCGCTGCCCTCCTACCCGCCGGGTTGGTACGCCGACCCTTGGCAGCAGGCACCTTGGCGCTGGTGGACGGGGCACACCTGGAGCGAGATCGTTTCGGGTGGGACTCCCCAGGGAGCGGGGGGCAGCAGCGCAGCAGGGCCGCCCTTGGCGAAGAAGCCGTTTCTCCCGGCTTGGTTGAGCGTGCCGGTGGTGATCGCGGCGATCCCGGTGCTGTTGGCGGTTGGCTACCTGGTCTTTGCGGCCCCCTTGGCCATCGCGCTGGGCCTGATCCCGCTTCTGATCGTGTTGCCCGTGCTGGCATGGCTGGACCGCGTTGAGCCGGAACCGCGCGCCGCGCGCATTCACGCGATCCTGTGGGGAGCCACTGTCGCCGTCGTGGTTTCCTTCATCGTTAACACCATTGTGGCGTTATCGGCCGGCGAACTGGTGGCGAGTGTGCTGTCGGCGCCGCTCGTGGAAGAGGCCATGAAGGGGCTGGGCATTCTGTATGCCGTGCGCCGCAAAGAGGTCGACGGTCTGATGGATGGCATCGTCTACGCAGGTTGGGTTGCCCTGGGTTTTGCCGTCGTAGAGGACTTCCTGTACCTCAGTACGGCAGATGCCACCGGCGAGATCTGGCAGGTGTTTTTTGTCAGAGTGATTCTGACTCCCTTCGCGCATCCTCTATTCACCTTTTGGTTAGGGCTAGCCATCGGGCTGGCGGTGAGCCGAAATCGCAGTGTGTTCCCCTACGCCTTGTGGGGCTACGCCTTGGCTGTGGCCACGCACATGTTGTGGAACGGGTCCTTGGGTTTGGCCGACGTCGCGGGCGGCGGCATCTTGTTGTTGGCGATCGTGATCTTTATCGCCCTCTTCGTCGCGGTCGCGATCACCCTGGCCGTGATACGAACCCGGTTCAGCCGCGCATTCATTGCGTCCATACCGTGGTTGGCTCAGCGCTATGGTGTTTCGGAGACAGAGGTAGCTGTGTTCTCCGACTGGCGCGGCATGCTGCGGTTTCGCAGGCGTCTCAGTAAGACCGACCGGAAACGCTTCGACGCCATCCATGTGGCGCTGGCTCGCTTGATGCTGCTGCATCAACGGCCGGGGGTGGTGGACCCAGTCCAAGAAGGCATCTTGGCCGATCAACTCCAGGAAGCCCGCTACGGTTCGTAGCGGCATTCCGGCGGGGTCTGACAAAGGTGGCCGGAGTTCGGCTGTAGGCAGTTCTGCAACGGGCAGGAACCCCGCTACGGTTCCCGGTAGTCTTCCCTTCATGGCAGATTACCCCCCCATCGCAGACCACGGCTTGATCGGAGACTTGCAAACCTCCGCGCTGGTGAGCCTGAACGGGACCATCGATTGGTTCTGCTCGCCACGCTTTGATTCCCCGAGCATCTTTGGTTCGATTCTGGACGCGGAGAAGGGTGGCCACTTCACGCTCACGGTGGCCGATGAGTCCGCCGTGATTAAGCAGTTGTATATGGCCGATACCGCCGTTCTCACAACGCGCTACCTGACGGAGTCAGGGGTGGCTGAGGTGCTGGATTTCATGCCCATTGACGAACCGGAGACGGCGACCGACATGCACCGAATTCTGCGGATTGCGCGGGTCATGCGTGGCGAAGTCAAGTTCAAGATGGAATGTGCGCCCGCGTTCGACTACGGACGCAAAGGCCACCACCTTACCTTGGCCGACCACCACGCGCTGTTCGTCAGTGAAGACATCGAATTATCGCTGCACACAAGCGCGATGTTGGACCACAGCGAAGGCAAGGAACTCACCGATGGCACCGCGCGGCAGGAGTTCACGCTGAAGCAAGGTGAGGTCTCCGGTGTTCTGTTGGCCACCGGGCAGAAGGGCAGTACGGCCGGCGCCCTGCCCGCCTCGCAGATCCGGGCCCACCTAGAAAGCACCGTGCGCTATTGGCGCAAGTGGGTCTCGCGCAGCAACTATCGCGGCCGCTGGCGCGAGGTCGTGAACCGCTCAGCGCTGACTCTCAAGCTGATGACCTACGCTCCGACAGGGGCCCTTGTCGCCGCCCCGACCACTAGCCTGCCCGAAGAAATGGGTGGGGAACGAAACTGGGACTATCGCTACACCTGGGTCCGAGACGGCTCCTTCTCCCTAGATGCCTTGATGCAACTGGGCTACACCGACGAGGCGGTGGCATTCCTGTTCTGGCTGGGTCAACGCGTGCTGGAACATCACACCGCCGAAGACGGCTTCCCGATGAATCTGATGTATCGGATTGATGGATCCTCGGATCTCGTTGAGGAGATCATTCCCGACTGGGAGGGGTATGCCGGTTCCAGCCCGGTCCGGGTAGGTAACGGTGCTTCCGAACAGTTGCAGCTGGACATTTATGGGGAAGCGCTGGACGCGGTCTATCGAATCGGTCAACACAACAAGTTGCTCGGCCACGACGCATGGATGGGGATCTCGCGGATTGTCACCTGGCTCGCGGACAACTGGGATCAGCCAGATGAGGGCATCTGGGAGGTACGGGGCGGGCAGCAGAACTTCGTCTACTCCCGGCTCATGTGCTGGGTGGCATTCGACCGAGCGATTCGGATGGCGCGGGATCGTGGTTTCCCAGCGCAGCAGCTGCGGTGGCGGCAGGCGCGCGATGCCATCTACTACCAAATCATGGAGAAGGGCTACAACGAGGAGATCGGCGCCTTCACCATGTATTACGGCACGGAAATGCTGGATGCATCCTTGTTGAAGATGCCACTTGTCGGGTTCATCGCACCCCGCGACCCACGCTGGTTGTCAACGCTGGACGTGATGGGACGCGAGATCGTGTCAGACAGCTTGGTGTTCCGCTACAACCCCGAAGATACCGATGATGGCTTAGCCGGCGGTGAGGGGACGTTCTCACTGTGCACCTTCTGGTACGTGGACGCGTTGGCGAAAGCCGGTCGGGTGGGCGAAGCCCGAATGGTGTTCGAACAGATGCTGACCTACTCAAACCATCTCGGGCTGTATTCCGAGGAGGTCGGGCCCACCGGCGAACAACTCGGGAACTTCCCGCAAGCTTTTACCCACCTTGCCCTGATCAGCGCCGCCGTAACGCTGAATGACGCACTTGACGAGACTGAGGACACCGAGACCCTGTCCGACCTCAGTGAAGGAATCCTGCAACTCGACATCACGTGATCACGCCGGCTGCGCTGGCCGATTGTCCTTGATCGTCTTAGGGAACGGTCCGTTCGTGAGGTCGGCCCCTACGAAACACCACAAAGCTGTGGCGATTCGATCCGACCGCGACCGGGTTCGCTAGGTTGGGTTGAACCCCAAGGAGGTCCGATGACATTTGGAGCCGCAGTTGCCACCTGTTTCGGCAAATACGCCAGCTTCAAGGGGCGCGCTCGGCGCAGTGAGTTCTGGTTCTTTCTACTTTTTGTGGTGCTGCTCGAACTCGCGGCGTGGGTTCTAGATCAGGTATTCGGCCTTCAGCGGGATTGGGGAGAGGGCGCCGTGACCTTTCCTGGTGTGTCCACCGATTTCACGGCAGGCGCCGGGTGGATCGGCCTCGTTGTCTCGGTCCTGATCTTTCTGCCAGCCATCTCAGTGTCGGTACGACGGCTCCACGACACCGACCATTCCGGGTGGTGGTGGTGGCTCAACCTGCTGAACGTGTTCTGCGCACTCGGCGCGATCATCCTGATCCTGGCTTTCTACATCAGGCCAGGTAGCGCCGGTCAGAACCGCTTCGGCCCACCGCCAAACTAGTGCAGTAGTGCTTGGCTGGGACGCTCGGCCCTGGGTCAGGCGTCGGGCAGTGCCGCGACGGTGGCGGAGAAGGTCACGCGCACGTTGTCGCCCACCTTCATCGTCCCGAGCATGGCGGCGTAAGGCTTAACATCGAAACTGGTCTGCTGCACCGGAAACTCCGCAGCTAGCGCGTAACCGCCCGACACAGCCGTGACTGTTAGGGGGATGGTCTGTGGCCGTTCAGTGCCAGATATCTCTAGCTGACCGAAGAGCTGGTAGCCCGTTTCAGTAGGCTCCACGCGTTCACAGTCGTAACGTGCGACCGGATTATTGTCCACGCGTAAGGCCTTGACCGCATTCCGCCGGATTAGCTTCTTGTCCACGCTGGAGATCGGGGATACCCCACCGGATGATCGACTGATCTCTAGGGCTGCCATGTCGGCCGTAACCCGTACCGAGACGGGAATGTCGGCTTCGAAGTTGATGTCAGCCGACCATTGCGAAACCACAATCTTGAGATTGTGTCCGAAACGAGAGGCGCTGCCTTCGACGGTCGTGTGAATGGCGATTTCGCCAGAGTCTGGCCCAAGAACTAGTGGTTGCACATCTACAGCCTATGGCCGGCGGCCGCCCGGACGCAGGTCGGGACGGCCGCGTCATCGGA
>JAHZKU010000190.1 GCA_022600255.1 Actinomycetes bacterium
ACAGCGGATCTGACCGTATTCGGGGCAGAACGGGCGTTACGGTCGGCGCGGGCCATTGCTGACGACGCCAAAACGGATCCATTCGATGAAGCCATCACTGGCCTGAACCGGGCGATTGTGGGGTTGGGGGAAGACCGCAAAAGGCTCGAGTCGCTGCCGGACTCGCTGGTTGCCCCCTTGGCCGCGCTCCGGGACGCGGGCCACTTGCTGATGACCGAGATCGGCAAGGATGAATCTGTCGAAGCGGCCAGTCGTCACCGGGCAGCATCGGCGGTCGAGGAGATTCATGACGTTGCTGGCCGCCTATTGGCGGCCGCAGACTCCGACGTCATCTGGTCTGGGGGCGCAACCAGTACTGGTCTGCACATCGCACCCTTAAGCGTCGCCGACGAGATCGCAGATCGGCTGACCGAGCAACAAGCCACCGTATTCACCAGCGCCACGCTCACACTCGGGGGCGGGTTCGAACCGCTGGCTCGCGAGCTGGGTTTGGGCCGAGCGTTGGAGTGGTCCGGGGTCGATGTGGGTTCTCCGTTCGACTACCGCAAGCAGGGCATCCTCTACGTAGCGGCCGATTTGCCCAAACCGGGACGCGACGGGCTGGCTCCAGAGACGCTGGAGCGGATGGCGACCCTGATCACCGCGGCTGGAGGGCGCACATTGGTGCTGCTGTCGTCGTGGCGTGCCGTGGATACCGCTGGCGAGTGGTTGACCGAACAGGAGCTAGGCGATTTCCCTATTCTCATCCAGCGGCGTGGCGAGAGTGTCGCGCGATTGGTGTCGGACTTCATCGCTGATGAGTCCTCGGTATTGGTCGGGACCATGTCGTTGTTCCAGGGCGTGGACGTGCCCGGGGCTGCCTGCCAGTGCGTGATCATTGATCGGATCCCGTTCCCTCGGCCAGATGATCCGGTGCTCGAAGCACGGTCTCGCAACGTTGAGCGTGCCGGCGGCAGCGGTTTTGCCGCCGTGTCCTTGCCGCGGGCGGCCCTGCTGCTGGCGCAAGGTGCTGGACGACTGATTCGCACTGGCACTGATCGGGGCGTCGTGGCCATCCTAGATCCGCGATTGGCTTCTGCGGGCTACCGGAATTTCCTGCTGAAGTCGTTGCCGCCGTTCTGGGCGACAACGAACCAAGCCACGGCCACGGACGCACTCGCGCGCCTTACGGAGGGCACGGCCCCGGCTGTGGTTGCGGCTGCTGCTAGTGCTGGCTAGGAAACTACGGGGTTACAGGCTGCGTAGAACACTCACGACCTTGCCCAAAATGCGGGCCTCGTCACCCAAGATCGGGTCGTAGTCCGGGTTCTCTGGCATGAGCCAGACATGCCCATCCTTGCGGCGGAACGTCTTCACCGTGGCTTCGTCCTCGAGTTGGGCCGCCACGATATCGCCATTTTGCGCATCCGGTTGCGCGCGCACGACGACATAGTCTCCGTCGCAGATCGCGGCATCCTGCATGGAGTCGCCCACTACGTGCAGGACAAACAGGGAGCCTTGGCCCACGAGCTCGCGGGGGAGTGGGAACACCGACTCCACACTTTGTTCTGCCAGGATGGGTCCGCCAGCGGCGATCCGGCCCACCAACGGGACAAAAGCAGCATCGACATCCTCTGCCGCGTGATGGCGCTCTTCGCCGTCATCGAGGGCGCGCGCCGCTTTGCGGGGCTGGCGGCGAGAGGATGAAGTATCTAGCGCAACTACGTTGTCGGCGGGCTCGGCTGAGTTAGTTGGTTTGGCCGACACCAGTCCACTAGCAGCCGCCATATCGGGGGTATCTTGGGCTGCGAACTCACTCTCGTCCACTAAGACCAACGCCCGCGGTCGATTCGGATCTCTGCGGAGGTATCCCTTATCCACTAACGCCTTCATCTGGTGCGAGACGCTGGAAGGACTAGAAAGATCCACGGCGGCCCCCACCTCTCGCATGCTCGGTGGATAACCCCGCTCGGCGATGGACTCGCTAATCATCTTCAGGATTAGGGCTTGCCGCTTGGTAAGGGTCGGTCGCTCATCAGGTCCGTCTGCCATCTTCGCTCCTTCTGCTAGCGGCCTGCGGAGTCGGATCCGCTGCAACCGAGACCACAGTTCAGATCCACTCGCCGTCTGCCCTCACCCTAGGGCCAGCACGAGGAGAAATCAAACAAATGTTCGAATGTGTCTTGACTGTCGGACCTTCTTGATATCAATATCGTAACAACGGAACATCGAACACGTGTTCTAAACATGGGGCACACGTGTTCCAAGCATGGGGCACACCTGTTCTAACAACCAGGGGCATGTGTTCTATCCAGAGGAAGGTCTGCGTCATGAGTGCTACAACGATGAACGTCCCGGGATTCTCCAGTCAATCTCTTGGGTTAGCGCGGCCGATGCAGGCTGCAGCCAGCTGGCACCTTACGAGCCGCGGTCGCTTGTTGGCTGCGACTGCAACCGGGTTGGCTCTGGTGTTGGCTGGGCTGGTGTGGTTTTCCAGCAGTGTGGTTTCGGTGGGTTCTGCAGACGCGAACTCAGGCGTGGCTGCTCAGATGGTTGTCCCGCCCGGTGGGTCCGATGCGGCGATGCTGTTGCCGCGCAGTGACTATGCGCTGATCGAACACACGGTGGTCCCCGGTGACACCGTCTGGGGGCTGGCGCAATCGGTGGCCGGTGAAGGCGATCCGCGTGCGGCCGTGTCAAGAATTCAGAAGCTGAACAACTTCCAGTCTCCAGCCTTGCAGGTCGGTCAGATTGTGCTACTGCCTGTTGTGCAGTGACGACACGCCGCAAATTCGGACATCCCTTGTGCTTGTGGTCCGTTCCCTCTAGTGTCACTACATCTAGTAGTAACAACGGTGTTATTCGTCCACAGGTTGTGGTCCGGAGTGCACAGGTCATCCCCAGGAGACCCACAGATTCATCCACAGGCTGGGTGAGAAGGAGAGCGCATGCACTGCCCTTTCTGCCGCGAATCCGACTCGCGTGTCGTGGATTCTCGCGCAACGGACGACGGATCATCGATCCGTCGGCGGCGGCAGTGTTCTGACTGTGGTCGCCGATTCACCACGGTGGAGTCCCCGAGCCTGTTGGTCGTCAAGCGGTCGGGGGTATCCGAGCCCTTCAGCCGCCAGAAGGTCATCAAGGGGGTCAGTAAAGCATGCCGTGGCCGGCCCGTGGGCGATGACGATCTAGCGGTGCTAGCGGCAGAGGTGGAGGACAACATCCGCCAAGGGGGCGTGGCCGAGGTACCTAGTGGTGAGGTCGGACTAGCAATCCTGCGGCCACTGCGCACCTTGGACGAAGTTGCCTATCTCCGCTTCGCGTCGGTCTACCGCGGCTTCACCAGTGCCGCGGATTTCGAGAAGGAGATCGCTGAACTCCGAGCTGACGCCGCAATAGAACAAGACCAGACCTGATGACCAGCCAACCAACCACGACAGACCAGACCATCGCAGAACAACTTCCACTAACTGCACTGATTGAGGAGAAAAGCATGACAGAGACCACCCCCGAGGCCTTGGCGCCAACGAGCAAATCCGCGCGGCGACGTGGTGGCCCGACCGGCAAGGGGCTGAAGATGAAGCGTGCATTCAGCACCGAGGGCAAGCACCCCTACGACCAGGTGGTCTGGGAGCGGCGCGACGTCGTGCAGACCAACTGGAAGACCGGTGAGACGGTGTTCGAGCAGCGGGGCGTGGAGTTCCCAGCGGATTGGTCGGTTAATGCCTCGACCATTGTCACCAGCAAGTACTTCCGTGGTGCGGTGGGTACGGATGAGCGTGAGTGGTCACTGCGGCAACTCATCGACCGCGTTGTGCAGCGGTATGTGGCGGCCGGTCTGGAATACGGCTACTTTGCGGCCCGCGAGGACGCCGCGGTGTTCGAGGAAGAGCTCACCTGGCTACTGCTCAACCAGTACTTCTCCTTCAACTCGCCAGTCTGGTTCAACGTCGGTACCACCAGCCCGCAGCAGGTGTCGGCTTGCTTCATCCTGGCTGTGGACGACACCATGGACTCCATCCTGAACTGGTATCGCGAAGAAGGCTTGATCTTTAAGGGTGGTTCTGGCGCCGGCTTGAACATCTCTCGGATTCGCTCCAGCAAAGAGCTCCTCCGCTCGTCAGGTGGCACCGCTAGCGGTCCGGTCTCCTTTATGCGCGGAGCCGATGCCTCCGCAGGCACGATCAAGTCCGGCGGTGCGACGCGACGAGCGGCCAAGATGGTTGTGCTGGACGTGGATCATCCGGACATCGAAGAGTTCATTGAGACCAAGGTGCGCGAAGAAGAGAAGATTCGGGTCCTGCGGGATGCCGGCTTCGACATGGACCTAGGTGGCAAGGACATCTCATCAGTCCAGTACCAGAACGCCAATAACTCTGTCCGCGTCTCCGATGAGTTCATGCGCGCGGTGGAGGGTGACACGGAGTTTGGCCTGACCGCACGCACTGATGGCAGTGTCGTGGACACCGTGCAGGCAAGGGACTTGTTCAGCAAGATGGCTAGCGCTGCCTGGGCCTGTGCTGATCCTGGTATCCAGTACGACGACACGATCAATGACTGGCACACAAACCCAGAGTCGGGTCGGATCAATGCTTCCAACCCCTGCTCGGAGTACCTGTCGCTGGATAACTCCTCCTGCAACCTGGCCTCGCTAAACCTGATGAAGTTCTTGGCCGACGACGGATCGTTTCAGACCGAACGGTTCACTAAGGCCGTCGAGTTCGTCATCACAGCCATGGATATCTCCATCTGTTTCGCGGACTTCCCAACGGATGCGATCGGAGACACTACCCGGGACTTCCGGCAACTCGGGATCGGCTACGCCAACCTCGGTGCGCTGTTGATGGCCTCTGGCCTAGCCTATGACTCTGACGGCGGGCGGGCCTTGGCCGCGGCCATCACGTCATTGATGACGGGTACGGCCTACCGACGCAGTGCTGAGCTCGCTGGCATCGTTGGCCCGTACGCAGGGTTTGAACGTAACGCAACGGCACACGCCCGTGTCATGCGCAAGCACTCGGCGGCTACCGATGCCGTGCGATCAGTTTCCACATTGGACCGGGACGTACTCCGTGAGGCTGCGGCGCAGTGGCAGGCCTGCATCGAGACCGGTGAGAAGCACGGCTGGCGCAACGCGCAGGCGAGTGTACTGGCGCCGACCGGCACCATTGGGTTCATGATGGACTGCGATACCACCGGAATTGAGCCGGACTTCTCCCTGGTGAAGTTCAAGAAGCTGGTGGGTGGCGGATCCATGCAGATCGTGAACAACACGATCCCGCAGGCCTTGCGCAAGCTGGAATACACCGAAGAAACCATTGAGGCGATTGTTGAGCACATCTCCGAAAACGGAAATGTTGTTGGTGCTCCCGGTTTGAAGACCGAGCACTACGCGATCTTCGATTGTGCGGTGGGCGAGCGTTCCATCACACCTCTCGGGCACGTCCGGATGATGGCCGCGGCGCAGCCGTTCCTGTCCGGTGCCATCTCCAAGACCGTCAACATGCCATCGGAATCAACCGAAGAGGACGTCGCCGAGATTTACCGACAAGGTTGGCACCTAGGGCTGAAAGCGTTGGCGATCTACCGGGATGCCTCGAAGGTCGGTCAACCACTATCCGATTCCAAGGCTAAGCAGGCGGAAGCTGCGGTCGAGGTTGATCATCAGCCCATCCGCAAGCGTCTCCCCAAGAAGCGTCCGTCGCAGACCATCTCGTTCAGTGTTGGTGGCGCCGAGGGTTACCTGACTGCTGGCTCCTACCCGGACGATGGTCTAGGCGAAGTCTTCCTGAAACTGGGCAAGCAGGGTTCGACACTGGCTGGTGTCATGGACGCCTTCTCGATTGCCGTGTCGATCGCCATTCAGTATGGTGTGCCGCTGGAAGCTTTCGTTTCCAAGTTCGTGAACATGCGTTTCGATCCGGCGGGCATGACAGACGACCCAGACATTCGGATGGCGCAGTCAATCATGGACTACATCTTCCGTCGCTTGGCGTTGGACTACATGCCCTATGAAGAGCGTGCGGCCCTGGGTATTAACACCGCTGAGGAGCGTGCGGCGGCGCTGACCGAACAAGCGCCAGCACCCGGCAACGATGACGTGGACATCGAGTTGTTGCAGCAGTCGGCGCCACTAGCCGAAGAGGCAACGGCCGACGCCGCGCCAACTGCGGCAGACCCGTCTGCCGTTGGTGCGGCGCACTCTACAGCAGAGTTGCTGGAGGCCATCACAGGCAAGTCAGCCGATGCTCCGCTGTGCATGACTTGTGGGATCAAGATGCGACCGGCCGGGTCATGTTACGTCTGTGAAGGCTGCGGAGCGACGAGCGGCTGCAGCTGATGTGGACGGCGAGAACCGTCACCGCTTGAGCGGACATGATGACGCTAGTGCGGTTCGATAGGGTCCGTTCCTTTCCGTGACTGGTTTGGGTTCTTGGATGCCGTCCCGACTTTGGCTGGGGCGGCATCTGCCGTTCCAGGGGGCTTTCCGGATTCGGGGGCGGGGCCGCCGGACTCGCACTGCAGAGTTTTAGGAACGCCTTAACCAGCGGTTAGCAACCCGTTAGCGCCGGGCTACCTACGGTCGAAGAGTAAGGAAAATCAATCTCGATCGGAGACCCGAAATGAACACCCGAATCCTCCTAGCCGCAGCCGCCGCCGGAACACTGGCCCTGGGGCTTACCGCCTGCTCATCAGCGGAGGAGGTCGTGCCAGATTCCGCTGAGGCGGGGGCCGCAGTTGCGCAAGACCTCGACGCTGAGACCCAAGTGGGCGGCACGTCCGAGGTCGATGCTCCAGACTGCTCAAAGTCAGCCTTCGCGGCGCTGTTGGGCATTGGTTCTGGCCACATCGACGACTTGGACTGCGAAGGCAGCTTCGCTGCAGTCGAGGTCGACGACGACGCCAAGGGGTATGACGACGACTTCGACTACATCTTCCGGTCTGTAGACGGTAAATGGGTGGACGTCACCAAGCAGGTGTGCTCGGGGCAGATGTCTGCGCCCGATGACATTAGCGATGAGTGCGACGACTGATGCACAGCCACAGCTGGATCTCGGGCTTCGGTAAGGCCGATCTGTCGCATGTGGGTTAACCAACTGCGACAGTCCCAAGAAACGACGACATGTTACGAAGTGGCTGGCAGGACACTCCCGCCAGCCACAGACTGCGTGATCGGGCCTCTCACGGGCATC
>JAHZKU010000191.1 GCA_022600255.1 Actinomycetes bacterium
ACACCGACCAGAACGGTTAGGACGAGCAGCGCCGGCAGCCTTGGGCCGAAAGCGCGCCACGCAGCGGCGATGTCGAGTTTCCTACCAAAAATGGCGGCGCCCATCATGACGGTCAACATCCCGGTGGCCAGGATGCCGATGAGCCAACTGACGGCCGTCCCAGCCAGCAGGCCGGCGGACTGGCCCAGGCTGAGCGTGGCGGCGGCCAAATCTCCGGAGGCCGGGTCGCTGGTCAGTTCCGTCAGGCTATCGGTGACTCGACCGGCCGTGGCAAATAGCAGCCAGGCCTGGATCAGCCCCGAGATGGCCGTCAGCACGGCTGCGGTCCCTAGTGTTGCCAGTGGGTTGCGCCGAATGTAGGTGATGGCGCCATCAAGGATTTCGCCGACCGAGATTGGGCGCAGAGGAACGACGCCGGGGCGGTGCGCGCTGACGGTCACCGGCGGTGGGGCCCAGCGCGATGGCGCGCCAGTCGGCGTCGCAGGCGGGGGGAGCGCCCCCCAATCACTTTGTCGCGACTGCGGGTTGGGTGGCGGATAAGCCGTCGGGTCCGCTGCCCTAGGTGGTTGGCCGCCAGGTGACATCGGGTCGGTAGCACCGGGGTGGGCGGGTTCGGTGTGCGGGGTTGGGCCGGGTGCCGGCGGACGCGGAGCTGCCAGCGGCGGTTCGGCCCCGGGCAGTTGCCAGCCTTGATCGGCGTCAGGGGTGGAGTCCGCGTTTTCGTGCGAGGACGGGTCGGAGGGATTCTCCGGTTGCTGTGTCACGGTTTCCTCACGTTGCTGGCTCGCATCTCGGTAGGGCGGGTGCCTGGTCCTAGTATCGCTGAGTTGTCTAGTGGTGGGTGACCTGGTGGGCGAGTCTGCCCTGCCCTGGCTGGCTTCACCCCAGCAAGCGCCTGCCTGCGACTGTGGCCGGTCCGGCTGGCGCGCTCCCGTGGATCCGGTCTCGGCCGATCTAGGGTGTCTTGCGGCATCCCGATTCACTTGCCTCCATCCGGGATCCAAGTTGAGCTGAGGCCGCCACGCGCTTCGCACTGGCAAGCACCAATAAGGCCGTCGGCCACACGAACACGGGCCGCAGTCTGAGTTGTCTCCCGCAGGCCCGATCCGCCCGAGGTTCGGGGCGCTCGGCCCGGGTATGGGACTGCGGGCCGCCACGCCTGCTGCGTGTTGCCAGCGTTTCCCGGTCCACCTGCCATGATGGGGGAGTGCAAGGAAGAGTTTTAGTTGTAGATGACGATCCGGCGCTGTCCGAGATGTTGACCATGGTGCTACGCGGCGAGGGCTTTGATGTCGACACGTGTGGCAGCGGGGCGGACGCGCTGAACGTCTTTCGGGCGACCCGTCCCGATGTCGTTCTGCTGGATGTCATGTTGCCGGGGCGGGATGGCGTTCAGATCTGTCACGATCTCAGGCGAGAATCAGACACCCCGGTTGTCATGTTGACCGCCAAGTCAGACACGATCGATGTTGTCCGTGGGCTCGAAGCAGGTGCAGACGACTACGTTGTGAAACCATTCAAGCCCAAGGAACTCCTGGCCCGGGTGCGTGCGCAGATGCGACGAGCTACGGGCGGATCACCGGAAATGCTGAAGGTTGCGGACCTCGATATTGATGTCTCGGGGCATTCGGTCACGCGGAACGGGAGTCCGATTTCGTTGACCCCGCTTGAGTTCGAACTCTTGGCCTGTTTGGCCCGCAAGCCTTGGCAGGTTTTTACTCGAGAGATGCTCCTGCGTGACGTGTGGGGATACCAAGAGGTGGCAGACACCCGTCTTGTGAATGTCCACGTGCAGCGCCTCCGCGGCAAGATCGAGCAGGACCCAGACGATCCCAAGATCGTGCTGACCGTCCGCGGCGTGGGGTACCGGGCCGCAGGCTAGTGGAGCAACGATCGGGACTGGTCGGTTACTGGCGCCGGTCGCTGCAGTTTCGCACCGTGGCAATAACGGTCTTGGTGACAGTCGCCGTCGTCGGGGTTTCTGGCGGAGTCCTAGTCCAACGCGTTGTTGATGAGCTGGAATCGGCGCGAGTGCGCAGTGCCATGGCGGAGGCTGCAGCGGGCCGGTCCATTGCTCGCGCCGCTGCACAAGGGTCTAGTGCCGACGCGACTTCAGAGGAAGTGGTCACTGGCTTAGTGGAGGAGCTGTCGCTCCGCGCGGGCAAGCCACCCGCGTTTGAGGTCGTCCTAGCGCCCGAACCTGGCAGTGGCAACCCGGCTGCTTCAACCAACCTGATTGGCCCGGAAGCCATTCCGCCCGAGCTCGCTGGGGAAGTCGCTGCGACAGGTAGCCAGTTATGGCTGTATGCGCCCATCGAGTACTCAGATGGCCGGGTGCAAGACGGCATCATCGTCGGAGCGCCCGTCACGATTCGCGGCATCGGCCGCTATCAGCTGTATCACATGTTTTCTCTGGAATCTGTGCAGCGAACCGCGGGAATCGTCACCTCAGCCATCGTTGCTGTCGGAGTCGTTCTCGTGCTGGCGCTGGGATTACTGGCCTACTTCGCAACGCGACGTTTGGTACGTCCGGTGCAGCGGGTCGCCCAGGCCGCCGATGCGCTGGCCGCTGGGGAACTGGACTCCCGGCTGACCGTCCGAGGCGAGGACGACTTGGCCAAGTTGGCGTCCGCGTTCAACACAATGGCCCAGAGTTTGGCAGACAAGATCGAAGCGTTGGAGGTGCTCTCCGACACCCAGCGTCGGTTTGTCTCAGATGTCTCCCACGAGTTGCGTACCCCACTAACAACGATTCGGATGGCTTCAGATGTCGCGACCGAGCGGATCGACCCCAGCGCCGCTGACGCCCAGCGGGCGTCGGCGCTCCTATCGCGCGAGATCGACCGGTTCGACAGGCTGCTGAGCGACCTGCTGGAGGTCTCTCGGTTTGATGCCGGGGCCGCAGTCCTCGAAACTGAAGAGACTGACCTTGGGATCCTGCTCGAAGAGGTTGTTGGTCAGATCGGTCCGGTTGCGGCGGAGAAGCAGACACCCCTCGAGGTTGTCCAACCCGAGCGACCATGCCTAGTGGACTGCGACCCGCGTCGGGTGAAACGTGTGGTCCGCAACTTGCTTGTCAACGCCCTAGAGTATGGCGGTGGTCGCACCGTCACGCTGATGCTGGAATGTCGCGGTGCTGATGCGCGGATCAGCGTGCGTGACCGGGGTGTCGGGATTTCGGTCGATGCGCAAGAGCGGGTGTTCGAACGGTTCTGGCGGGCAGATCCGTCGCGTGCCCGGACCTTGGGTGGCACCGGCCTAGGCTTGGCGATCTCACGAGAAGATGCCCGGTTGCACGGCGGAGATCTCACCCTGGAATCGGCAGATCCAGGCTGCTCATTCACACTGTCGCTGCCGGTCAGGGACTAGCGCTGCGGGCCCTACGAGTCAGCGTTCAGCTATCGAGCGGATGATCCGTTTGCCGGGCGGCTGAGTTCGTGGCCGGCGGCACTCATATCGAGTGGACGTTCGCTCGAGAGTAGTTGCTTGATGGATGGAGCTTCGCTACGGGCGAGGGTGAAATTCTGGTGGCGCCGGTGTCGGTCGATGAGATCGAGTTGACGCTGCGTTCTCCGGGTTGTTCCGCGCGGCTGCGTTGCGCTCGAGCAGCAGTGCAGTGACTGGTTGACCAGTCCTATGCGTTGGTGCCCGCGGGCGCTGAGAACGGCGACCTTGCTGTGGACTTGCGACTGGCCGAGCTCGCGCTCTGACGGGCCCGGTGCGCGGCTAGGTCTATTCGGGTGCTGCCGCGGTGATGGGGCTGCTGGCGATGCCTGCCGCGCCCTCTGGGTCGGTCATGCGTTCGGTCAGGGTCTGGCGGGCCATCTGCGGGGAGAGGGTGGCGCTGAATTTGAGCCCGTCTACGAATTCCTGACGCCTTGTGGGCGTGGGTGGATCGTTCGAACGAAGGGCGACTGAGGCGGCGTGCAGCGTCGGCTGTCGACTGGCGCTGAGAGTGGCGAGAAATGGGGGCGGGCTCAACCGGTCAATGCAACGGTGCCAGAGTGGACCCCTTTTCGCATATCGCGTGGTCAAGTCTGCACCGGTCAGGTTCGCCTCGTTCAGGAGCGGGCCGCGCAGCTCTCGAAGCACCCTAAAGACCCCAGCCTCACGGGCATTTTGGAGGATGCGGAACCGGGTTCCCATCCGTCCACAGAGTACGGGCGTCGCATTGCGCGTCGCTCAGGTACGCGCCGGTCAGGTTCGCGCCGGTCAGGTACGCGCCGGTCAGGTCCGCGCCGATCAGGTTCGCGCCGATCAGGCCCGCTTTGGTCAGGTTCGCGCCGATCAGGCCCGCTTAGCTCAGGTTCGCGGTGTTCAGGATCGCGTCGTGCAGGTTCGCTTAGGGCAGGTCCGCGCCGAGCAGGTACGC
>JAHZKU010000192.1 GCA_022600255.1 Actinomycetes bacterium
ATCCGGCGTCGGCGCGGTGGGACGGTTCTGGCTTAGCAGCACCAAGCCCCAACCCACCGCACAATGAAAGCGGGGGCGGGAATGTTCGGGCGGGTGGTGCCGTTGTTGCAGGCACTGAGCCAAGGAGGCCCGATGACGCAGGACTGGACCACAGCCGACATCCCGAATCTCACGGACAAGACATTCGTGGTGACCGGCACCACCAGTGGGTTGGGCACCCACAGTGCCACGGAGTTGGCCAAACACGGGGGCCGCGTAATTGTTACCGGTCGAAACCCAGACAAGCTGTCCCAGACCCTCGCTACCGTTGCCTCCGCAGCAACCGGGCCGGCGCCTGATGCAGTGCAACTGGACCTCGCTGATCTGGGTTCCATCTCGCAGGCTGCTGAGGAGATTCGCGCCTTGGCACCAGAAATTCACGGCCTGCTCAACAATGCGGGCATCATGGCAACCCCGCATAATGAGACCAAGGACGGTTTCGAGAGCCAGATCGGCACCAACCACCTCGGGCACTTCGCCTTGACGGGATTACTACTGCCAAACATTCCCGCGCACGGGCATGCCCGAGTCGTAACCGTGTCGAGTTTGGCCCATAAGCGAGGCAAGGTTGTTCCTAGCGATCTCTCCTACCAGAACCGACGCTACGACCCCTGGTCTGCCTACGGACAGTCCAAGCTCGCAAATCTGCTATTCACCCTCGAGTTGGCCAAGTTGACTCGAGCGGCCGGATGGAACCTCATCGCTGCGGCCGCACACCCGGGATTCTCTGCTACCAACCTGCTCCACGCCGGGCCAGCGATCATGCAGAACCAGATTGCGCGCACTGTGGGTGATGGTTTTATGAAACTGGTCAGCCAGTCCGCGGCCGAGGGCGCGCTACCAAGCCTGTATGCCGCCACGGCCCCAGATGTTCACAACGGCGATTACATCGGACCCAGCGGTGTCATGGAAATCCGCGGGGCTCCCAAGAAGGTCGGCCGATCTGGCGCTGCCAAGGATGCGCTGGTTGCGCAAGAACTGTGGAGCAAGTCCGAAGAACTCACCGGGGTGACCTACGATTTCGCTAGCTAGGAATATCGGCTCAGCACGTCAGCGGGTGGGCATCTCCTGAGCCGCCGCAGAAGCATCACCCTCCCGTGCGGCGCCTGCGGTGATTCGTTAGTCGGGCTGAACGACTAAAGTTGCCCAATGAACGCTCCGACGCTGCCGCCCCCAGGTTGGTATCCCGACCCCAGCGGAGCTGGTATTCGGTACTGGAATGGCCAGAACTGGACTGATCACTACAACCCCCGAGGCGTGGTAGCCGGGGCTACTGCGGTGCCCGCGTGGCAAACCGGAATGCCCGTTCCCACAACCGGGGCCTTAGCAGCTAGTGGCTTGCGCCGACTAAATGGACTCTTCAGCGACATGGGCCAAATCTTGAAACGAGGTTGGCGGCCGATTCTTGGCCTCAGCTTGCTGCTGTGGGTCGGGTGGACCATCGTGAGCGCCGTGGTGCTGGCGGGCGTGCTCAACTACGGCAACCTCGGCTCGGCCGTGTCAGCCACGAGCAGTGTGGTGAACAAGTACGGAGATGCCACGGTACCCGCTGCTGTCGGCGAGGAACTGCGCCGCGACTGGGAATCCGTGCTGCGCTCGGACTCCGTGCTGACCTGGGTGCTTGTTTCGATGGTGATCCTAGTACTCCTGATCGCTACATCGGCCGTGCAAGTCGCTGCGGCGAATCGGGTCGCAGTCTCAGCAACGGCAAACAGTGCGCCACAAGAAGAAGAGTCCGGGGCCGGGGACGACGTCATCGGCGCATTTGCCGCAATCAGGTCAGCTTGGCGCCCCGGGATCCGATTGCTGGGATACCTGCTTGTGGCCACCATCGCCATTGCGGCCGTGGGGCTTGCCTGGGCCTTTGTGATCGCCGCGCTCGCCCAACTCGGCGGCGGCTTCGCGTTCTTGGCGGGCGTGGTGGCGTTTCTCGGCCTGCTGGCGATGATCGCTGGCATGTATTGGCTGATGGGCCGGTTGGCGCCTGTACTGGTTCAAGTGACGCAGGGCCCAGGCTCGGTGCGCTGGTCTTGGCAGGCCACCAAGGGCAAGTTTTGGGCCGTGTTCGGTCGGATGCTCTTGTGGTCTGTCGTCGCCTCACTGATTGTCCAGTTGGTAGTGACAGCACTGTTGGTGCCGGTCTACGCCATTCTTTTCATCGGGGGTGCCATGGGTAATGCCGGGCTAAGCATCGGAGCGGGCATTGTCCTAGTCGTGCTGGTTGGCCCGGTCTCACTGTCCTTGTCCATCGTCAGCACGCTAGGGGTGGTGCCAATCTGGCGGGATCTAACGACCGACGAAAGGTACCGAGCCATCCCGGCTTGATCACGTCGGAAACGAACCAGACCACGCGATATCCCGCCCGTGGCCAAGGTGGCTCCTGCGGCACAGGCCTGGCACTGGGAGTCGGCGAAGCAAGCGGCCTAGGACGCCGGACTTGGCGAATCCAGGTTCTCGTGGAAGAACTGCAACACCCGCGCACTGGCCTGCGCCGTTGGGAAGCCGTCCTTGTCCGCCCACTCCGTTGTCACCACACTGTGCGCCGACTTGGGATATCCATGTGGGTTGTCGGGTCCGGAGTCTATTTCGATCGCCTCAAACTGAGGCCCGAACTCCTCTCGCAACCGGTCGAACCGCTGCGGCGGACATAGGGGGTCTTTCGTGAAACGCATTCCCAGCACGTCCTGCTCCTCAGAATCCACGCGCGACTTCACGGTTTGCAGATCGGCGTCTGACAGATGCAGCGCACGTCGTGAGCCCGGCGTGGTTGGGAATGGCAGGGAGGGTTGGCTGAGCACCGGCGCCTTGATCCATGGATCTACCATCAACGCCAACGCAAAGTTTCCGGTGAGACACATGCCAATCGCGCCCACACGCTCGGCCCCGTACTCCTCGTGAATGTAGCGACTCAACCCACGAATCCACGTCGTGATTGGGCTTGAAGACCGGGCGGCCAGCACGTGAAATTCCTTATTGATGCACACCTTCGCCATCTCGCGGGCGAGGTACCCGGGTGAGATCGCTTGGCCGGTGATCCCTAAGAACTCCGGTAGAAAGACGCGGAACCCACTGGCCACAGTGCGCTCGGCAAACGCGGCCACTTGCGGGGTGATGCCAGGTATTTCGTGCATCACGATCACCGGCGGCCCCGTTCCGGCTGTGAACACCGGACGTGTTGCTCCTGCGAACGAGAAGTCGAACTTCGTAAACTGATCCAGCATGTTGCCACCCTAGATGAGCGGAACACCAGTGCCGGGGTCAGTCACTGAGCCACCGCCAACCCGATAGATGAGGACCAAACCCCAACGACTGCACGATGACCGGACAAATCCGAGATATCGGTTGTTTTCCCAGTTTCACTTGCCGAGACCTCGCTAGGGTGCAACTCAAGCTAAAACGGAACTGTGACACGACTCAAACAGGAATAGGACACCGATTCGAATGGCTGCTTTCCCACCGAGTTCCCGAATCATGGCGGGCTCTGTCACGATTGGCATCGTTGCTGGTGCCCTGGTGGCGCTGCCCGCTGTCTCGTTCTCATCCTCGGCACAAGATCCGATCAAGGCCAACGTGGCAGGCACACCGATTGCCGGCGTTTCCAAGCAGGCCAAGAAGGATGCCCCCAAGCCAGATCCCGATGCGCACGACGGGCACGATCATTCGGGTCCGGACCGGGAAGCCGGCAACGAGTTGAAGCCCGCCGTGGTGACCGATCCCATTCAGACAGACACGTCCTTTGGCCTTGTGGGCGTGGCATTTGACGCCGCACCGCCTAGCCAAACTGCCGTCCAAGTCCGGGTGAAAGAATCTGGCGGTTGGAGCGATTGGGAAGACCTCGCAGTCAACTTCGGTCATGGACCCGATCAGGACACTGCGGAATTCGAGCAAGTTCAGCACACCACCGAGCCGCTATTGACTGGGCCGTCCGACGCGGTCCAGGTTCGCGTGGACACACCAAATGGTGAGGAGTTGCCTGCCGCAGAAGTCCAGACAGTGGAGGCCACCGAATCCGAGGCTGACGCGGACGTCGCTTCCCAAGGTGGCCCCGCCGCGCAGGCCAACGCAGCCACACCGCAGCCCGCCATTATCTCCCGAGCCGGCTGGGGTGCTGATGAGAGTCTGCGCAACGGCTGCCCCGGCCTGACCGATGCCGCCAAGATCGGATTTGTGCACCACACGGCATCCACGAGCAACTACACCGAACTCGGCGCCCCCTCGCAACTTCGCAGTATCTACTCGTGGACCACCAGCAACGGCTACTGCGACATGCCATACAACTTTTTCGTGGATCAGTACGGCAACATCTACGAAGGTCGCGGTGGCGGGGTCCATCTGCCGGTCCGCAGTGGCGCCACCGCCTCCTTCAACTCCGGTTCGTTCTCGGTCGCGGCTTTGGGTAACTACTCCGTTGCGCCTGGTAACGGAGTCGGAAAGACCAAAAACGCGATCGCCAAGCTTGCCGCCTGGAAGTTGGCTTTGACCGGTCGGTCCGCCACAGGGACAGAGGCGTTGACTGCAGGCGGCTATCCTGGCGGTGCCGCTCGCGGCACCGTGCAGACCTTCAACCGCATTAGTGGGCACCGCGACGCAATCAGCACAAGTTGCCCAGGTGATGCGCTATATCCAGAACTCGCTAGTATCCGCGCCAATGCCGCGAAGAAGCAATCCGGCACTGGGGTCAGTCCGGCACCTGCGCCTGATCCCGAAAACCCAACGACGCCGGTGGCGGCCGGCCGCTACGCGAGCAGCGTGACGGACTGGTCCAAGAAGGAGCGGTGGCGGGCGAAAGGCAAGTTCTACAACTCGTCCTTCGCCGTGAACCCGCGCGAAGCCCGTACGGCCGTCATCAAGCGTAAACGTTCGGGTAAGCCCTGGAAGGTGGATAACACGCTCACCACCGACGCCAACGGATACGCCACGTTCTCTTTGAAGTTCCGCAAGGGCAAGACGTACTACCGCATCACGGTTCCCAAGACCGCCAAAGCGAAGTTCACACGAAACTCCAAGATCCTGCTGACGGGGCGCACCCCCAAGTAGTCGGTCTGAGGCCCGTGGTGCCAATTGCCCGATTTAGCCCGTGGGAAACATGCCCAGTTTCTTGACAGCAGCTTGAGCGCCTCTATTCGCCGCGCCTACCACGCGTCACTAAGGTAGCTTCCTGTCATCCGAGTCGGCGTTCCCTTGAGAAACGGCTGCACCGGGTCTTACAGGAGAACAAGATGCAAACCGTATCCGGCGCAGACTCCAAAGACGCACCCGTGGAGGCCGTTCACACCGGCAAGGTTCTCGCCCTCAGCCTGGTGGCTGCCCTCGGCGGTTTCCTATTCGGCTACGACAGCTCAGTCATCAACGGCGCCAACAAGGCGGTGTTTTACGAGTTCCAGATCGACAACGGTTTCATGCAAGGTTTCGTCGTTGCGATCGCACTGCTTGGCTCCGCGCTTGGCGCCTACCTCGGCGGCGGCATCGCCGACAAATATGGCCGCAAACGCGTCATGCTTGTGGCGGCAATCCTGTTCCTGATCGCCGGGATCGGTACAGCGTTCCCGTTCGGCGTGGTGGACTTCATGTTCTGGCGGGTCATCGGTGGCATCGCCATTGGTTTGGCCGCCGTGGTTTCGCCGCTCTACATCTCCGAAGTGGCCCCCGCCCATCTACGCGGTCGGATGGCATCGCTATTCCAGCTAGCCATCGTTGTGGGCATCTTCTCCACGCAGGTTGTCAACGAGGTGCTCCTGAACCTGGTGCCCGACACGACCTTGAAGCCGGTCGGCGAGAACGGCGTTCCAGCAGTTGTTGCGAACAATCCGTTGTGGTTGGGCCTTGAAGCCTGGCAGTGGATGTTCCTGTGTATGGTCGTACCGGCGGTGATCTACCTGTTCCTGGCCAAGACGCTGCCGGAATCACCCCGCTACCTCGTCGCAGAAGGTCGCTCGAACGAAGCCCGGCAAGTGATGGCAACCATCTACGTTGACGTCTCAGACGAAAAGGTATCGGCCATCCAGGCCACCCTCGACGCCGAACACAAACCGAGCATGAAGGACATCCGCGGCCCGCGACTCGGTCTGCAGCCGTTGGTTTGGATCGGCATCATCTTGGCAGTGTTGCAGCAGTTCGTCGGGATTAACGCGGTCTTCTACTACTCCAACCTGGTTTGGAGCGCGGTCGGCTTCGACGAAAGTAAGGCGTTCGAGACATCTACGATCATCAGTGCCGTGAACGTGATCTTCACCTTGGTCGCCATCGCATTGATTGACCGGGTGGGTCGCAAACCGCTGCTGTTGGTGGGTTCGATCGGCATGTTCTTGTCGCTAGGCCTACTAACGTGGTTGTTCTCCACCGCTCCCAAGTGCACACAAGCCATTGTCGATGGTGGTGGCCAAGACGGGTGCAGCGTCGCCGCAGACGTCAACAACCCCCTCCTTGGGTCCACGCAAGGTTGGGTTGCCGTGGTTGGCATGAACGTATTCGTCGCCTTCTTCGCAGCGACTTGGGGGCCGATCGTCTGGGTGCTACTTGGCGAGATGTTCCCGAACAAAATGCGGGCCGCCGCCATGAGCATCGGTGTGATGGCCAACTGGATCGCCAACTTCATGGTCTCGATGAGCTTCCCTGGCTTAGTACAGATCTCGATGGGCCTCGCCTACAGTCTCTTCACCATCGGCGCCCTAGTCTCGTTCTTCTACGTGTGGAAATACGTGAAAGAGACCAAGGGAGTGGAGCTAGAAGAGATGGCGGCGCTCGAAGGCGTGAAGGTCGACTAACCGTGACGCGCGGCCAATGCCCGGCCCGCGTCACCGCTGACCATCCCGGCTAGCAGACTCATTCCGGGGCACGGGAGACGGCCCTACCGCCCGCCGGCTTGCTGTGGATGCCCACTCGTAGCGCAATACTGTCGACGAGAATCATGGACGTGTGAATCCAATCCGGCTGAGGTTCATGGCGATGCGGACCTAACGCGGAGCGGGTCCGGTATCGGTGTCGGTGTCGGTGTCGGTGTCGGTATCGGTGTCGGTGTCGATATCGGTGTCGGTTGCGATGTTGGTAGGGCGGGCTGATTTCCACTCGAAACGGCACCGGGCGACTAAGCTCATCACATCAGATTCCCCGACCCAATCTATGAATACCTTCGCGGTGACTTTCTCCGACTCTCTACGGCCACGCGTTCGAGGGAGCCGACACTCCGGGCATCGGAGAACAGAAAATGTAACTCTTTCCCGGACAACTGCGTCTATGCACTGTCAGATCAGAGAAGGAGGCTCGAAATGTCAAAGAACGAAGCAGGATGGGATCGCGGTGTCCGGGTTGGTATCGCTGTTGTCGCGGCTGTTGTCGCGGGGCTGGTTGGCTTCGGCACCATTCTAGGGTTGATTCTGCTCGCCGTGACCGCAATCATGCTGGTGACAGCAGCCGTTGGGTTTTGCCCCCTGTACCGAGTTTTCGGCGTGAGCACATGCCCGGTGCCCGCCAATGAGACCGTCTCAGCGCGGGAGCCTGCTGCGAGCTAGTGACGAAGCGGCGTTGATACTTGCGAGTGTGCCCTGCCGCCGATTGGTGAACCGCGTGATGCCTTCATGAACTCCGAGAAGTTTGTCCAAGAGCTGGCCTCGGCGCGACCGGGCCTGCGCAGATACGCGCTCACGCTGACCAGCGACGAGACTCTGGCCGAGGACCTCGTCTCGGAAACCGTGGTGCGTGCGCTCGAAAAGCAGCAGTCGTTCCGAGGTGACGCGGCCTTAGCAACGTGGCTACATCGGATTCTGCACAACTTGGCCGTGGACCGCTTCCGCACCGGACGCGAAGTTCCGTCCGAGGACATCCTGTCGCGTGCCGAGGCTGACTGGCGTTCGGACGCTTATACCGTGGATGTGGAGGCGGTGACGGTGAAGGCCGAATCCGTCTCCGAAGTGCGCGACGCGCTTGTTCATTTGCCGTTCAAATACCGCAGCGCAATAATCTTGCACGATGGTCATGGTCTGACCAACCAAGAAGTCGCCCAGGTGCAGGGGATTGGGTTGTCGGCCGCAAAGCAGCGCGTGCGGCGGGGACGGATGATGCTGGTCAGTCTCCTAGCGCACGGGGCAGAACGTCAAGTCGCTGTGCCTCGGTATCCGCTAGGTTGCTGGGCGGCCCGAAGCCAGGTCAGCGAGTACCTCGACGACGACCTCGTTCCCAGCCAACGGGCCGTCTTAGAGGCGCACCTATCCCAATGCCCGAGTTGCCCGAGCCTATACGCGGCCTTGGTCACGGCCCAAAGCGCAATGAAGCGAGCAGGCCGGGACCCGGACTCTGTGATTGAACCCAGTATTGCCGAACGCCTGCATACAGAGCGGCAAGCGCGGTCTCGACGGACTCGAGACGCGTGAGGCACGGCGGCTCGCCGTCCCTAGCGAACGCCCGCCGGGACTCCGATGCAGTCGTGCAACGCGACCGCGCGCAATGCGACATTAGCGCAATCAGGTGCCGGCGGGGGCGGCCGGCGAATGCGCCTAACCCAGATGTGCATCAATCTCCGACATGAGTTCCCCATCCGTCGTGTCACCGTCCAGCGACCAGACCATGGCCCCACCGAGGCCACGTTCATTGATGAACCGCATCTTTTCTCGGATCACTTCGGGATCATCGAATGACCAGAACACATTGCCGTCGTAGCTCCACATCTGCTTGGTGACTGGGTCTCGGAATGTGGTGCCAGGTCGGTTCACGAGCACCTTGTAGTCCTCAAACCCAGCCTCATACGTGCCAGGCGCGGCGCCAGTGGCCGATTGGTAGAGCCCGTTACCCGAACCGGGTGCAACACCGCTCCAACCGCGGCCGTAGAACGGAACCCCAACGACGATCTTGTCTGCGGGCGCCCCACCGTCCAGCCAGGCAGCCACAGCGGACTCAACGCTGGCGGTCTTCACCTCGCCCACACCTGGGCCATTCGGATCGACGTGCAAGTTCGAGTGGAAGTTTGTCGGCCCAGACGCATCCCAGGCCCCCCGGAAGTCATAAGACATGATGTTCAAGAAATCCAAGGCTTCCGCCACCTCAGGAATCTCGTACTTGGCCGTCTTGCTCTGCCCGGCTGGCATCGCAGCTGTTAACTCATACGGATCGCCAGTCGCGGCCGTCAGCGCATCGAGCTGCTTGCGGAACTCCTGCAACAGCAGCGTGTAGTTTTCGGTGTCCTCGGGTCGCACGGCGTTGCCGGACAGCCCTTCGCTGCCGGGGTACTCCCAATCCAGGTCAATCCCGTCGAAAACGCCGGCAGCGGCTCCCTCGCCTCCGGCGCCATCGATGACCGGCAGGTTGCCTTTCAGATACAAGTCCACGCAGGAAGAAACAAACTTCTCCCGGCTCTCTTGTGTTAGGGCCACATCGGAAAACCGCTTTGACCAGGTCCAACCACCCAGGCTGATCAGCGCCTTCAGATGCGGGTTTTGCGCCTTGAGTTCCTTGAGTTGGTTGAAGTTCCCGCGCAGGTTTTGGCTCCAGGAGTCAGCAATGCCATCGACAGATTGGCCGGCCGTGAACGAGCGCCCGAAGTCAGCCCAAGCATCCCCGGCCCCACTCTGGTTCACGATGTAGCACTCCCCCTGGGGGCTGATGTTGCCGAAGGCGTAGTTCAGGTGGGTTAGTTTGCTGGCCGAACCTGAGGCCGCAATGTCTTTTACGAAGTAGTTGCGTGCGTAGATGCCCCATTGGGTGAAATATCCGATGCGACGGCCCTCGCCGGCGGTTGGCGGCGTCGGGTCGGGCGTCACCGTTGGGGTTTCGCTGGGCGAGGCAGATGTGCTGGGTGTGATCGTCGGGCTCGGCGTGACCGTTGGTGGACTTGGGTCGGCGGTCATCGTGGGGGTTTCACTGGGCGACGGCGTGGGCTCTACCGGCGGGACCGAATCCTCCCCTTCACAGGTATGACCGTTGATGCTGCACGTGACCAACCCGGGGAAAGCAGACCCGGAGCTGTTCGCGCCGTTGAATCCGACCTCAATCTTCTGGCCGGGGGCGATCGTGGAATTCCAAGCGGCTGGCGTGACAGTCTGCACTTGCCCGTCGCTGGCTAACATGCCGTTCCAGAGACCCGAAACGCTCACACCGGCGGGCAGGGTGAAGCTCAGTTCCCAAGGAGTCACCGCCTTGTTACTGGTGTTCTTGATTTCGACGTTGGCGCCAAAACCACTTCCCCAGTCACTGGTGACCTCAAAGCGTGCTTGCAGTGGCCCGGAAGTTGGCGGCACGGTTGGGGTTGGCGTCGGGGTGTCAGAAACCGTTGGTGTTGGCGTGGCGGTCGCGCTCGGCGTAGGGCTCGGCGTCACTGTGGGGGTTTGAGTTGGGGTGGGGGGCTGGGGGGTTGTGACTCCCGTGATCCATACAGAACCCGAAACTGGTCGGAGACCCCTTCTTCACCGTTGCATTCCAACTGTGACCCGTCGCTCGGTAGCGGTGGTCGGCACCCATCGTGATATCGGCGCTCCACGCACTGGTCATCTCTCCGTGCAGGTCGAAGGAGACCTCCCACGAGACCGGCGCCGTACTCGTGGTGGTGACCTTACCCTCGGCGCAATACCCCGAACCCCAATCGGCGGTCGTGACCAGCTTTAGATCGGCATTGTCAGTGTCAGGGTTCGGCGGCGTGTGTGTTGGGTGCGGCGTGGCTGTTGGGCTAGTTGGTGTTGGTTCGATCGGTGTCGGTGTGGGGCTGCTGGTCACCGTTGCCGAGGGGCTAACCGACGGCGTTGGTGTCGGTGTTGTGGCACCGCCCAGCAGCACATCTGAGCAACTGTAGAAAGCCTCTGGTGAATCGGAGCGCTGCCACACTGTATACAGGATGTGGTGTCCGGTGCGGTCCGGCAGTTCGGTGCGTAACTCGGCCTCGAACTCACCGGGACGGTCTCCCGAGTCATAGACCAGCTCTAGGTCGTCCCAGGCCAGCGGCTGGTTGGGGTCATAGCTCGCGTTGGTCAGATACAGCTTGTAGTAGCGCGTCGCATGCGGGGCGGTTGACTCCCAGGTGAACGTGTACTTTCCATCCGCGTCCGCCGTCAGCGGCGTTGCGCGCCATTGCGAGTTGGCTGTATCAAACGCGGCGTACTTGTCCCGGTTGGCGCTACAGAGCCGACCGTCTGGGATCAACTCTTGATGTCGGCTGGCAGCATCGCCGATGTTGACTTCCATCCAGTCGTACAGGGCCTGCGGGTCGGCATCCCAAGCCTGCTGACACATGGGGTCTTCAGGGGCGATGAACCGGCAGGTGTATGTGCGCGAGGGCGGGTCCGACAGGCTGCCGTGCGCCTTCGCCTCAGGGCTGGCCAATGGCAGAGCGATGAGCAGCCCACCCACCAGAATCGCACTCAACGCAAAGGCCCACATCCGCTTGCAGCGGCCCAAAGCCAGATCCATCAGTCACTCCCAATAACGCGTACGCACGTTATGGGTAGCACGCTTGTCCAAGTGAAACGGTGGGCTTGTGCAGAGTTCACCCAACTGTGGGAATCGACGATTACCCTGCGCCGAAATGCGTCGTAATCGACCCGCCAAGGCCGTTCAGACCGGAGCCCACAATGCCGATATGACCGGTATTACCCCGATTCGCCCGATTCTTCGACTATCGGATCCACAACAGCGGCTCGCAAGTGGCTTCGGGTGCCTTCGGCTAACTCCCT
Source organism: Actinomycetes bacterium (assembly GCA_022600255.1). Lineage (GTDB taxonomy): Bacteria > Actinomycetota > Actinomycetes > S36-B12 > JAHZKU01. The sequence goes on from JAHZKU010000192.1 coordinate 11,691, forward strand.
GACAGGCTTGGTCTACCTCTCGGCGAATGCGACTCGCAAGCGCACACTGGCTCGGCAGGCGACCCGACTCGGTTAGGTAGATCACCGACGCAGACTCTAAACTCAGTCAGTGCCTCAAGAACTACGCAGCGATCTGCGTAACATCGCGATCATCGCCCACGTCGACCACGGAAAGACCACCTTGGTGGATGCCATGCTGTGGCAGTCGGGGGCTTTTCGGGAGAACGCCGATGTGAATGAACGGGTCATGGATTCCATGGACCTAGAGCGGGAAAAGGGCATCACCATTCTGGCCAAACAGGCCGCAGTCACCTACCCCAGCGAATCCGCCGGAGACGTGACCATCAATATCATCGACACCCCAGGCCACGCTGACTTCGGTGGCGAGGTCGAACGCGGCCTAGAAATGGTGGACGGTGTGCTCCTCCTAGTCGATGCGTCCGAAGGTCCGTTGCCGCAGACACGATTCGTTCTGGGAAAGGCGCTGGCCAAGAACCTGCCAGTTGTCCTTGTCGTGAACAAGGTTGATCGGCCCGACGCGCGCATCAAAGAGGTTGTGGACGAGGTCTACGAACTGTTCTTCGACCTCGATGCAGACGAGGATCAGATCGATTTCCCGATCGTGTATTCGTGCGCCAAAACGGGCAGAGCTTCGACGGAACAGCCGGCGGACGGCGACCAGCCTGACAATGACGACTTGCGAGAACTCTTCGACACGATCCTCAAGGCCGTTCCCGCCCCCGAATTCGACCCCGACCGCCCCCTTCAGGCGCAGGTCAACAACCTGGACGCCTCACCGTATCTTGGGCGGCTGGCGATCTGTCGCATCGTGTCGGGCACCCTTACCCGTGGCGAACAGGCCGCCTGGTGCCGCACGGACGGCTCTGTCCAAACGGTCAAAGTCTCTGACCTGCTCATGACCAATGCGCTGGAGCGCGAACCAGTCGACAGTGCACGGCCTGGCGACATCGTCGCCGTCGCCGGGATTGAGGAC
>JAHZKU010000193.1 GCA_022600255.1 Actinomycetes bacterium
AAGTCGAGCAACCGGCCTGGGCAGGCCACAGCGACGTCCACACCGCGCCGCAATGCCTGTAACTGTGGTCCAAAACCCACACCTCCGTAGAAGGACGCGACCTTGCGGCCATTGGGCGCCAGGAGTGGTTCCATTTCGTCTCGGATCTGCGCCGCAAGCTCGCGCGTGGGTGTCAGGACGAGACCGGTTGGGCGGTTCGGTTTGGCCTTTGTGACACGCTCGGCCATAGGGATGCCAAAAGCCAGGGTCTTGCCTGAACCTGTTGGGGCCCGGCCAGAGACATCTTTGCCGGCGAGCGCCGGCGGAAGGGCCATTTCCTGGATGGGAAAAGCCGTTGTGAGACCGCGTTTGGCCAGCGCCGAGACGACAGCGTCGGGAAGCCCGAGGGCGGCGAAGGATTTTGACATGATTGGTTTCTCCGAAAAATCTGATAAGTCGATGCGCTGGGCGGCTTTCGTCCGCTGCGCGTTGATTGGCCGAGGTCTGAGTAGACCGCTGGCCGATGGAAGACGATTCGCTGTTGGGACCGTTAGGTTCGTGGGAGGATCATCGCGTTGCGATCATCTGGCGCGTTCCCAGCCAAGTCGGCTCTAGACCTATTCCGGACGCCTTTCGATTCGTCTGGCTCCTGAAACGGGTCTGCGACAGCGTTGATTAGGGTGCGCCAGCAAAGTAGGGGTGGGTTAGGCCTGTTTCAGGGCAGGGCACTAACAACCTTGAATCTTGACCGTAGCACCGTTGCCTAGTTACCGATAGCCGTCATCATCGTGAGTCGGGACACCTTGGATGTGCGGTCTCGCGCTACCAAGCCGCGCCATGGACTGCTCGCCGTGTCAACCGATTGGAATCTGCCGAGCCGGAGAGGGCCTTGAACCATGCGCAAAATGAACTGGGTAGTGGTTTTCGGATTCCTCGTTGCGTTAGTGGCCTGCGGGGGAGTCGCAAGCGCGGACGCTCCCAAGAACTTCAAGCGCCACGTCGACTGCCAAGTTCAAGGGCAAACGCGGTAAGACAAAGGTCAAAGGCGAGATGGTGCTGGACTTTTTTGCAGTTGGTGGTGGCGTCTGTGGCCAACGGCAATAGGTGCGCACCGCACCAGCAAAGGGGAACAAGAAATCGATTCGGAAGCTGCGCCAGGTCCAGTCCGCCATCTTCGACCCAGGCCGTAATCGGCCCGGGCCGTTTATCGGGACAATCCGCTCAAATCGCCCGACTGGCTAACCGCTGTGTCCTAGCACTATCTCGATGCTCGGGCCACGAGGCATTAGCGCGCTGGCTTGCGTATGGTCGTGTTCGGATGATCGGACAGGAGTGGACATGAAGAAGCTAGTCGGAACGGCTGCAGTTATTGGACTCACAGCAGGGCTAGCGCTGGCTGGCGCCCCCGCGAACGCTAGTCATCATCTCGACCCGCTATCAAAGCAGGAGATGAAGAAGGCCGGGCTCCGCGTTTCTGATGTCCCGGACAGCTTCGGCTCGGATTTGAAGCGCGACTTCACCTACACCAAAGGCAAGAAGGCCGCCAAGCCAGACCTGTGTCTGAAGGGCAATGGCGATACCCGGTACGGCAAGAAGCCGTGGCGTGCCGCCGAAAACCTAGTTGGCCTGGCAGAGGACCTAGACAACTTCACATTTACCGAAACCAACAGCAACCTGTACCAGTACCGCAACAGCAAAAAGGCGTTGCGGGCCTTCCGGGATCTGCGCAAGAAGGCCAATAAGTGTGTTGGCACTGAAAAGGCCAAGTTCAATGCCGATGGCGTCAAGGGGAAAATCGACATCAGCGCCAAGAAGAAGAAGGCCGCCCGCATTGGTGATGTGAACGGGTTTGGCTTGGAGCTGGACCTTAGCCTGTCGATCGATATCGAAAAGGCAGGCTTGGACCTAAGCCTGATTGCTGATCAGTACGCGATCTACCACTTGTCCGGGGCCACTATTGTGCGCGTTGAGTATGCGGACGTGTCTGGTGAAGACCTGAACGCCGTCACGAAGACTGTCAAGAAGTACGTGAAGGCCACCGCTCGTGCGGTGACCTATCGGACTTGGACTGCTGCCACCAGTTGAGCTAGCGGTGGGCGTCAGTGGGCCACGGTCAAATCGTCTTGGTAGGGCGTTCCGGGCGCGAATCAGTCGAACGCCGAAAACCCGACGCCGAGCGACCTCCAGCGGCCGGCACGATGCTGTTGGACTGATTGGACGCTGATGTACGCTCACCCAGGGATCCAGCGCGGTCAGGTCCGTCTCACTAATCGTCAGTCGAGATTAACGGTGTCCGTCAGGGGTAACGCTGTTGGTCATGGGTAGGACACCGAGTTGCTGGCAACAGGTGCGACCGCGGCAGGGTTCAGTCGGCTAGGTCCCAGACTCGGACGCCGCCGATGATCCCAGCTGTGTTCGGTACAACCTGAGCCTTCGGGGGCAGGTCGGCTAGGCGCAGTTTCTTGGCGTTTCCACCGCCGATGAGGATCTTGTCGAAGAACAGCATCTCGTCAAACCAGTGAATGGCCTCGTTTACCCACTTGCGCCACTTCTTGTTACCGATGGCCTTTCGGTTCACGTTGCCCAGGGCGTAGTCCGTGGTCATTCCCTTCTTGAAGGGCCCGTGTGACAGTTCGATGTGGGGCAGAAGTTTGCCCTGGAAGAACTGGGCGCAGCCGACGCCAGTGCCGAGGGTCATGACGAACTCATAGCCATCTCCGGTGGCCACCGCACAACCTTGCATATCGGCATCGTTGACGACTTTGATCGGCACTGTGAAGGCTTGGGCGAGTGCGTCAGCGAGGTCGAAACCATGCCAGCGGGCCGCCATCGTGGGGTCATTCTCGCCGCCGTATTCCAGACGCGACAGGGCAGGGACCTGAACAACCACGCCGTCGCGCACCAGCCCGGGGAATCCCACCGAAATCCGTTGCGTAGCGGGCAACGGCTTCACAAGTTCGCTGATTGTGTTCACAAGTGTGGTGGGCGTGCACGGATATGGGGTATCGACGCGCACCCGCTCCGTGATCATGTTGCCTTTGGCATCTAGGACCGATGCCTTCACTCCAGAACCTCCGACATCCACGCCTAAGGTGGTCACGTTGTGGGGCCAACGTGTTTTGGTCACTTGCTGGGAAACAGGTGCGGCTGTCTTGGTGGGGGCGGGCAGTTCGTCGGACATGTTGCCTCCTGGAGAGTATGGTCTGCAGGTTCTACTTTGGCAGGATTGGGTCCGAGATACCGGGTGAAGCGTGCTTTAGGCGGCGGCCTGCGTGCTACTCGACCGTGGGCAGGGTCAGGATCTCCGCTCCGGAGTCGGTTACCAGCAGGGTGTGTTCGAACTGGGCACTGCGAAGTCGGTCGTGGGTCACGACCGTCCAATCGTCGGACCAGATTTCATAGTCGTAGGTACCCAGACACAACATCGGTTCAATCGTGAACGTCATTCCGGTCTCGATCGTCACATTCAGTTGGGGATCCTCGTAGTGCGGCACCACCAGGCCGGTGTGGAACGAGGTCCCAATCCCATGGCCCGTGAAGTCCCGGACGACACCGTAGTTGAACCGTTTGGCGTAGCGCTCGATCACGCGCCCAATGACCGTCAATGGCCGTCCCGGGGCCACAACTTTGATGGCCCGCATCGTCGCTTCGTGGGTTCGTTCGACCAGCAGTCGGGACTCTTCGTCAACATCGCCGGCCAGAAAAGTTGCGTTCGTATCCCCATGCACGCCCCCGATGAAGGCGGTGATGTCAATGTTGCAGATGTCGCCGTCCTGGATCACCGTCGAGTCGGGGATCCCGTGGCACATAACTTCGTTCAATGACGTACACAAGGACTTGGGAAAGCCGCGATACCCCAGCGTCGAGGGGTACGCGTTGTGGTCCAGCAAGTACTCGTGGCCAATGCGATCGAGTTCATCGGTGGTGATCCCAGGCCGTACCGCTGCTCCAACAGTCTGGAGTGCGTCAGCCGCAATTCGGCCAGCGATTCGCATGCGTTCCACCGTTTCGGCGTCCTTGACCTCCGGACCCCGATAAGGTTTTGGCGCAGACTTGCCGACGTATTCAGGGCGCGCAATGGTGTCTGGGACAGCCCGGCGGGGTGAAATCCGCCCGGGCTGCAAGGTTCCTGGTCCTGTTGGCTGTGCCATGGTGCAACTGTGGCACATTCTGCGGAAGAGCACGTAAGTGGATTAGACAACGAGGAGATTGCAATGGGGCCATGGTGGTACTGCTTGAAGCACAATCGGGTAGAGCCGAATGACGGTTGCCCGAACTCAGAGCGCTTGGGCCCGTTCGACACCAAGGAAGAGGCTGCGAACGCGATTGAGATTGCCCGCGAGCGCAATGAGGAGTGGGAACGCAACGAGAATGAGTGGGATAAGGGCGATCAGACCCAGGAGAAGGAACTCTGAAACAGTAGGACCATGAATCAGCGTTCGGGTCCACTTGTTGGGTTGAAGGTAATAGAACTCGGGGCAATCGGTCCAGTACCGTTCGCCGCTGGATACTTCGGCGACCTCGGAGCCGATGTTCTGCGTATTGAATCGCCCAATCCCGGCTTGGACTTACCCAGCCGTGACACCTCGCCGCACTTGCGCAGTCGCGCTTGCGCCACCCTAAACCTGCGCAATGCGGACGATCTGGCCGTCTGTGCCGAACTGATCAACAAGGCTGATGTCTTGCTGGAAGGTTTCCGACCGGGCACTCTGGAGCGCTTGGGATTAGACCCCAGAGACCTGTGTCAGCGCAACCCCGGTCTGATCGTTGGCCGGATGACGGGATGGGGCCAAACCGGGCCGATGGCCGATCGGGCTGGTCACGACATCAACTACATCGCAATGTCCGGACCGCTGGCGCATGCGGCCCGAGCTGGCCAAGCGCCTGTCCCGCCCATCAACCTACTGGGTGATTTCGGTGGCGGCGCCATGTTCTTGATTACGGGCGTCTTGAGCGCATTGTATGAGCGCAGCCAGTCGGGGCAGGGCCAAGTCATTGACGCGGCCATGGTGGATGGGGCCGCCTACTTGATGATGTTGATCTACTCGTTCCGTTCTGAGGGGATGTGGCGCACGGAATCGGGTACGAATCTCCTAGACACCGGCGCCCCGTTCTACGACGTGTACGAAACCGCTGATCACAAATACTTGGCGGTGGGCTGCCTGGAACCCAAGTTCTACGCGGCCTTCATTGCAGGTCTGGGCCTAGACCCAGCCAAACTTCCTCCCCAGCACGACGTGACCCGGTGGCCGGAACTGCGCGCCCTCTTCGCCGCCACGATCGCCGGCAAGACCCGGGACGAGTGGGACGATATCTTCGGTGAAACTGATGCTTGCGCCACCGGGATTCGTGACCTCGTCGAAGCTGCCACCAGCGAGCATCTGGCACAGCGGGAGACTTTTCTTGGAAGTGATTCGGCCCAAACCGATGACATCCCACTCCAACCGGCGCCTGCACCCCGGTTCTCTCGGACTCCTGGTCAGGCACGGCCTCGGCGCGATTTCCGCCAAGGTGAGCACGCCCTGCAGGCCTGGGGGATTGATCGAAGCAGCGGCTCAGAAACCGCCTAGTAGTCCGGTACGGCGCTTGGCTGACAACCAACTGGGGCGCGCGGGCCTGGCAGACGGGGCAATCTGTGAATTCAAGTGGACTCGGCGACCGCGGCGATCTAGGTTCGGAATGTACGCATTTCAGCCATGCCACGTGGGTTGCCTCGCCGTGGGAGCCGCTGAAGTTTGCTCACTCGAAGGGAGTCTCGATGCGAAATCGCGCAATTGCACTTGGATCTGCCGGTGCCCTAGGTCTGACGATGTTGGCCCCGCTAACGGCGAGCGGCGCAGCTGGCGAGCAGGCCGATTCAGCGACGATTGCGAGCAGCCAGGTATCGGCCAGCGCCGATACTTGCCCCCGGCTGGTCGCCCACCGCGGCGGCGATGAAAACCCACCTGACACGAACGAAAACTCCATGGCCGCTTTCAAGCGTGCGGCCAACTTGGGTGTCTGGGCCATTGAGACCGACGTGTGGTTCACGAAAGACCTGGTCCCGGTGATTATGCACGATGAGACGATCGATCGGACCACCAACGGCACTGGCAAAATTTCCGATTACACCTACAAGCAGTTGGAGCAGTTCCGACTGAACAACGGTGAGAAGATTCCATCGTTGGATAAGGTGCTGCAGCTCGTCAAGGATCGTGGCATCTGGGGATTCATCGAGTACAAGGACGCCGACGAGAAGAAGCTCTACAAGATTTACCTCAAGCATTTGGAAGACTCTGGCGCGAAGGTCTACGGCGCTGGGTTTTCTTCGGAGCTCATGGAGTGGCTACACAAGAAGGACAAGAATCTGCCCTTGATGTGGTTTGGCAATCGCACCGGTTCAATCCCGATTCCCACGCCCCCGCAGGATGTTCCCACCGGTGCTGATCCAGGCTTGATCAACTGGTTCATTGACACCCAGTTGGTCGATGAGATGGCTGCGGCTGGCAAGAAGGTCAACGTGTGGTTCAACACCGCCACCAAAGGTGACAACCCCTCTGGTTCTAACGGGCTGGGACCCGCCAAGGACAAGGGCTGGAACGCTCTCACGGCTGCTGGGGTCACCTGGATCTCCACAGACTTCCCAGACAACTACAACGCCTGGATGCGCACCGGTGGGGTCTGCGACGCCCCGGCGCCTAAGAAAGCCAAAGCACCTTGCGTCATGATGCCCAAGTCCAAGGACCTGCAAGCAGGACGCACCTACAAAGTGATGACCAAAGGGTGCAAGAGCACGGCCGCTAAGAAGGTCAAGCTACAGGTAAAGGCGAAGAATAGCGTCGCCACCAAGGTCGGCAAGAACAACAACAAGGTCAAGATCAAGAAGCTCGGTCCGGTCACGATCAAGGTCAAAGCCAAGAAGCGTACGGCCTCCTACAACGGGGTGGAATGGAACTCGTACACCTCGTTCAAGAAGGAGCGGGTCTGGTCTGGTGGGCTTGGCTAAGGCCGGCAAAGGAATCGGCTAGCTGACTGCCCCCGGGCGTGGCTGGGCTGTGGACTGCTGAGAGAATCACGACATGGCTGAAGACTCTGCAGTAACCATTCCCGACGAACCCAAGGTTGGTGTTCTAGGCGGCACCGGCGACCAAGGTAAGGGTCTGGCCCTTCGACTGGCTATGGCTGGCATCCCGGTTGGCATCGGCTCGCGCGACCAATCTCGCGCAGAGGATGCAGCGACTGAGACCGGATATGGCTGTATCGGCCGCGATAATGCCACGATTGCTCGGTGGTGTGACATCGCCATCGTGGCTGTTCCTTGGGCTGGGCACGAAGCGTTGGTAGCTTCGCTGGCTGATCCCCTGGCCGAGAAGGTTGTCATTGACTGCGTGAACCCGCTCGGATTCGACAAGCGTGGCGCTTTCCCCTTGCCGGTACCAGAGGGGTCCGCGGCTGAGCAAGCCCAGGCCCTGCTGCCTGACTCCGTTGTGGTGGGTGCCTTTCACAATGTCAGTGCTGTCCTACTACTGGACCGTGACCTAACGGAGGTTGAAACCGATGTCCTGGTGCTCGGAGACGTACGGGCCGCCACAGATGCGGTGCAACGGCTCGTGTCTCTGGTGCCCGGAATGCGCGGCGTCTTCGGCGGGCGTCTGCGCAATAGTGCCCAGATTGAGGCGCTCACCGCGAACCTGATCTCAATAAACCGGCGCTACAAGATCCACGCCGGAATAAAGATCACTGATCTGCCGGAGTAGCCGGTTCCGGTCGGCGGGGTGTTGTCCACCACGCTGACGGGCGCCTACTCGTAGGAGTGGTCTAAGTCGGGGTAAGCACCAGAAGCTACGTCCGCACCCCATTCGGCGACAGCCGCACCCATGATTTGCCGCAGATTGGCGTAGGGACGAACAAACTTCGGCGGCTTGCCAGCGGTCAACCCCAAAAGGTCCTGCCAGACCAGCACTTGAGCGTCGGTACCGGTACCAGCCCCGATGCCGATGGTGGGGACATGGATCTCCTTGGAGACCCGTTCGGCCAATGGGGCTGGCACAACTTCCAGTACCACGGCAAAGGCGCCAGCCGCGGCGACCGCTAGCGCGTCCTCGATGAGGTCGTGCCCGGCCTCGCCACGGCCTTGCACCCGATAACCACCCAGCGTATTCACCGATTGTGGTGTGAGTCCGATGTGGGCCATCACGGGGATTCCGGCGTCGACCAGAGCACGGATTTGCGGTGCGACCCGCTGACCTCCCTCAAGTTTCACAGCAGTCGCCCCAGCCTCCTTCATGAAGCGCGTGGCCGACTGCAGGGCCTGTGCGGGTGACTCCTGGTAGCTGCCGAAGGGCAGGTCAGCCACCACCATTGCGCGTTTGGTGCCCCGAACGACGGCACTGGTGAGACTGACCAGATCGTCAACGGAGATTGGCAACGTGGAATCGTGGCCATGCACGACCATCGCGGCGGAATCGCCGACCAGTAGGACGGGTATGCCGACTTCGTCGAACAAGTTTGCTGTCATGGCGTCGTAGGCGGTCAACATCGGCCATTTTTCGCCGGAGACCTTGGCCTTGGCCAGATCAGTCACGTTGATACGGCGCTGTTGTGAGCCGCCGTAGAGAGCATGCGGATCTCGATCCGGGGTTGCCGAATTCGAGTCCTGCGAGATTGCAGACACGATTTCCTCCAAATTGTCGACGCCCGTTCGGGTCGCCGCAACACCTCTAGTGTCCCCGAAACGGCCACCGGACACAACGACAGCAGAGACGAGTCCCGAGGAATCGTTACGTAAGGCAGGCTCCCAGCCACTCTGCGTTAGTGAAGGCACGGTCTACACTCGAGATTGGCGACCGCTCTGGCCCTCGCTACGACGGCTCCCGTCGCTCTTCTGCTTTCAAGATTGGAACCTAGCCATGACACCTGGCAGCGCCGGTGACCCAGCCTCGGAGGAATCTCCGCCGCCTCTTGATGATGGCTCGGAGTCAGGCACGGACACTTCGGCCACCGCAGCGGAACCAACCGATCCGAAGCTCGCTGCAAATGCCCCCGACAAACCAGAGGGCCAAGACGACTGGATGACCAGTGGGGACGGTCATCCGCGCCGTTGGGCGATCCTTGGTGTTCTGGTGGTCAGTTTGCTGGTGGTTGTCCTGGACAACACCGTTCTCAACATCGCTCTGCCCACGATCCAGGAGGACTTGGACGCCAGCCAGAGCCAACTCGTCTGGGCGGTGGACTCCTACATTCTGGTCTTCGCAGCTCTGCTCTTCACTTGGGGCGTCCTGGGTGACAAGTTTGGGCGCAAACGCGTTTTAGTCATTGGCTTGCTCATTTTTGGCGCCGCCAGCGCGGCTTCGGCCTTTGCCGCTTCGCCCGAGGTCCTGATCAGTACGCGCGCAATCATGGGGATCGGCGGGGCGGCCGTGATGCCAGCAACCTTGGCCATCATCACAGTGGTCTTTCCGCCTCACGAGCGCGGCAAAGCGATCGGGGCGTGGGCTGGGTCAGTGGGAGCGGCCGTAGCGTTGGGTCCGGTTTTGGGTGGCCTGTTGCTGCAGCATCCGGCGTGGAGTAGTTGGCTAACCAACAACGACTGGGGCTCGGTGTTTTTGATCAACGTGCCCATCGTGATCATCGGCCTGATCGGAATCTTTCGCGTGGTCCCCGAATCACGCAACCCAGAGCCGCAACGCCTAGACATCCCAGGGCTGCTGCTGTCGTTCGTGGGCCTCGTGTCGCTGATCTACGGGATCATCCATGCCTCCAGTGTGAAGAGTTGGACCGATCCCGGTGTGCTGGTTCCCATGGTGTTTGGTGTGGTGCTCATCATCGTGTTCCTGTTGTACGAGTCCCGCAGTGTGCATAAGAGCTTCGACGTCGGGCTATTCAAGAATCGCGGCTACGCAGTCAGCCTCACGGCTGTGTCCCTAACATTCTTCGCCCTATCCGGTCTCACCTTCTCGTTGCCGTTTTACTTCCAGACACTGCGTGGCATGAGCACCCTCGAGGCTGGATTGTCGTTCCTCCCCTTTGCCGTCGGCCAGCTCATTGCCGCCCCACGCAGCGGCAAGCTGGTGGAGCGCTACGGCTACCGCAAGGTGATGGCCACCGGCTTGGCCCTAGTGAGTGTGGCGTTGGTGGGCATGATTCAGATCCAGATCGACAGCAACCTGTGGATTGTCTTGACCGGGTTCTTCATGTTCGGTGTGGGCATGGGCCTGGTGATTGCACCGGCCACCTCGCTCATGCAGAACGTCCTGCCATTGGCGCGGGCGGGTGCGGGGTCGGCCGTTCAGAACACCGTCCGACAGGTGTTCGGCGCACTGGGAATCGCAATCGTCGGTACCATCATCGGCACGCAGTACGCACGGAACCTACCCGCGGTCGTTGAGCCACTGGGTCCAGATTTTCCCGCTGATCAAGCTGAGGAGTCGGTGATCGCCACGGACGCCATCCTCACTCAGCAAGAGCAGGCCGGCGCGCCTGCGGCGGTGCTGGAGCCGGTGCGGGAGGGGGCATTCGACGTGTTCTTGGATGCGGCCCATCTGACGATGACCGTCTGCGCGGTCGTGGTGATCATCTCGTTCTTCTTGGTCGTGTTCGCTCTGCCGCACATTCGCCCCCCCAGACTGGGAGATCAAGCGCCCGAGGATACCTGGGACGATCCGCAATCAGACACCGATGACGCGGTACTGATAGAACAGGGGCTCACGCCGTCGGTCAAGGAACCGGTGCCAACGAACGAGGAGCACGAGGCGTCCGATCCGGGAGAACGGGAAGAAGGCAAGCCCGGCCGCTAGCTCGGCCGTGCCGGGGTCTGGAGGTGGTTAACGGGGTGTTCCCAAGAATTTCGGAAGCTCACACGTCTAGTCGCCATTGATTGGTGATGGGGAGGCGACGATCTCGGCCGAAAGCCTTCAAGGAGATCTTTGTCCCTGGGGGATACTGGCGACGTTTGTACTCGGCACGATCCGTCATTGCGATGATGCGCTGGACCAGTTTGGCGTCAAACCCCTGCGCAACCAAGGCATCGGCATCTTGGTCCTGCGCCACGTACGCGTCAAGGACGCGGTCCAACAGGTCGTATTCCGGCAGGGAATCAGTGTCCACTTGGCCGGGACGCAGTTCAGCGCTGGGCGGCTTGGTGATGCTGGAGTCGGGGATGGGTTCCACCTCACCATTCGCGGCGGCTTGGGCATTGCGCCAGCGGGCGAGAGCCCAGACCTGGGTCTTGGACACATCCTTGATCGGCGCGAAGCCTCCTACCGCGTCACCGTAGATCGTGCTGTAGCCGACCGCGATCTCCGTATTGTTGCCCGTTGCTAGCACGAGGTGCCCTTCTGCGTTGGACAGCGCCATCAACGTAACGCCACGCACGCGCGCCTGCAGGTTCTCCTCCGCGAGTCCGCTGAGGTCCATGACTTCGTGAAATGCGGTCAGCATCGGTTCAATCGCGACTGTCCGGAATGCCAGCCCCAAGCGCGCAGCCAAGTCCTGCGCGTCCTCGCGGGAGTGCCGAGAGGAATACTTGCTAGGCATCGAGATGCCCAGAACATTCTCGCCGCCGATCGCGTCACGGGCGATCGCCGCCACCAGCGCAGAGTCGATCCCACCGGACAAGCCCAGCACCACACTCTGGAAACCATTCTTGGTCACGTAGTCGCGCAGGCCAATCGTGAGAGCTTGGTAGATGGCCGCAGTCGGATGGGCAAGGTCGGGGGCCGTGGTCGCGGAACCAGTACCGGATTCGGCCACGCTGGCGGTGTTCTGGTCGGTGTCAAGGTCAGCGACTAGCAGCGCGGGGGTGAAGGACTCCGCCCGGGCCAGCGCTACTCCTGCGGGGGACACCACCATAGAATCGCCGTCAAAGACGAGTTCGTCCTGGCCGCCCACAAGATTCACGTATGCCAACAGACAGTCGGCCTCGGCCGCTCGTCGCGCGCATAAATCCAGCCGCTCATCGTTCTTGGCCAACTCAAACGGTGATCCATTGATCACGAGCAGCAGATCCGCGTTGCTGTTGCGCGCCTCCGCAACTGGGCCGCCGCTCTGCCACAAGTCTTCGCAGATGGCCAATGCAACCTTGGCGCCGGCCACCTCAATCGTGCACGATTCCTGCCCGGGGATGAAGTAGCGGTATTCATCAAACACGCCGTAGTTGGGCAGATGGTGCTTGGCGTATTTCGCCTGCACCGCGCCGTGCTGCAGGACCCAGGCGGCATTGCGAGGCTCGTTGCGGGGTGTCCCGAGCGGGGTGTTCGTGTTCTCGCTGCTCTCCAGAGTCCCGACCACGACAGCGAGTTCACCGAGTCCGGCGTCCTGCAGTCGTTCGGCCAGTTCTTCGGTGGCAGTCATGCAGGCTTTCGAAAACGAGGCCCGCAGGGCCAAGTCTTCGATGGGATATCCCGGAATCAGCATTTCGGGGAGGGCCAACAGTTGTGCGCCCGCTGCGGCGGCATCTTGGGCAGCGCTGAACGCGATGTCGCTGTTGCCCGCTATGTCGCCGACTGTGGGGTTCACTTGTGCCAGGGCAATACGGATTTGGGCCATAGGGCAAGGTTATTGCGCGTCGGCGCGAGCGCAAGTGCCGGGACCGGGCAGTATTGAGGTATGGACAAGCAGACCGAATTCGTATTGAGGACCATTGAGGAAAGGGATATCCGCTTTATCAGGCTGTGGTTCACCGACGTGCTGGGCACCCTGAAGTCTGTGGCCGTTGCGCCGGCCGAACTCGAAGGTGCTTTTGACGAAGGCATTGGGTTCGACGGTTCGGCCATCGAAGGGCTCACGCGGGTATCGGAAGCTGACATGATCGTGAAGCCGGACCCGGCCACGTTCCAGATTCTGCCCTGGCGGGGGGAATCTCGCGGAACGGCCCGGATGTTTTGCGACATTCTGGCCCCAGATGGCACCCCGGCCTACGCCGATCCTCGCAATGTATTGAAACGGGCATTGTCGCGTGCGGCCGACATGGGCTTCACCTTCTACACGCACCCCGAGATTGAGTTCTTCCTGCTGAAGCGGGAGCACAATCCCGGAGACCAGCCCGAACCCATCGACCGCTACGGATACTTTGACAATGCGCCGCATGGGATTGCGCACGACTTCCGCCGCTCCAGCATCACAATGCTGGAGAGTATGGGCATCTCGGTAGAGTTCAGCCATCACGAGGGTGCGCCCGGACAGCAAGAAATTGACCTGCGCTACGCCGACGCCTTGACGATGGCTGACAACATCATGACCTTCCGGCTAGTAGTAAAGGAGATGGCTATCGAACACGGCGTTGTGGCCTCGTTCATGCCCAAACCATTCAGCGAACATGCGGGTTCGGGGATGCACACCCACGTGTCCCTTTTCGAAGGGGATCGCAACGCCTTCTATGAAGCCGGCGCCGAGTACCAGATGTCCAAGGTGGGCCGGTCCTTCATCGCAGGGTTGCTGAAGTATGCGCCAGAGTTCACCGCGGTCACCAACCAGTGGGTGAACTCGTACAAGCGGCTAACAGGTGGCGGAGAAGCCCCTGCTTGGGCGTGTTGGGGGCACAACAACCGGTCTGCCCTGATCCGCATTCCGATGTACAAACCACACAAGGGCGGTTCGACTCGGGTGGAGATCCGATCGTTGGATCCGGCCTGTAACCCCTACTTGGCCTACGCGGTGATCCTCAGTGCCGGATTACAGGGGATCGAAGATGGGCTGGAACTGACCCTGGGCGCTGAAGATGACGTCTGGTCGTTGACTGAGGCCGAGCGTCGGGCCATGGGTATGCAACCCCTGCCACACAGTTTGGGGTATGCGTTGGACCAGATGGCCGGTAGCGACTTGGTGGCCGACACCCTCGGGGAACATGTCTTTGACTTCTTCCTGCGCAACAAGAGCGCTGAGTGGGAGGACTACCGCGCTCAAGTGACCCAGTTTGAGCTGGACAAGTACCTTCCGATCCTGTGACGATGCCCGGCCCCCCACCTGCCCCCGCTGGCGAACTCATTCGCCTGGGGTTTAGCGACCTCACCCGCACCCGGGGAATCCTGAGTGAACCCGCGTTGGCGCAACTCTTCGAGTCCGCAGATCTTGTCGGCTTTGCCGACGCAGCAGATCCGGACATCGCGCTGTTGGGCTTGTCCAACATTCTCTCCAATGAGGCCGCTAGCCCGTTGTCCGAGGCTTTGGCGGCCGATCCTGAGTCGCTCCGGCGACTGATCGCCGTTCTGGGTGTATCCAGCGCAATGTCGGAGTACTTGACCCGACACCCACTGAGTTGGCTGAACATATCCGCGCAGTTTCAGCCGGACCCGGCCGAGCATTATCGCCACGCGCTATTGCGCAGCGTGGGCGCCGACCCCGCCGCTGCGGTCCCAGTCGCAGCGGGTAGCGGCGAGCAACAGCTCGCGGACTTGCGGATTGCGTACCGGCAAGAGTTGCTGCAGATCGTGAACGACGACATCAATCACGGGGCTTCGGTTGAACGGATATCTCAGATGCTGGCCCGACTAGCGGATGCGGTATTGGAAGCGGCACTAGCCATCGCCAGGCATTCGGTAGGTCCGGAGTCGATCGAGTGTCGCTTCTCGGTCATCGCGCTGGGCAAGTGTGGTGGGCTGGAACTCAACTACATCTCGGACGTGGACGTCGTGTTCGTCGTGGAGTCGGACACCGAGGACGACTCCGCCGCCGTGCGGATCGGTACCAAGCTGGCAACCGCGCTGATGCGCGCCTGTATGGCCAGTACCCCTGAAGGCACCATTTGGGAGGTGGATCCGGCGCTGCGGCCGGAGGGCAAAGCCGGCGCGCTGGTGCGGACCCTGCAAAGCTACGTCGGCTATTACGAGCGCTGGGCAGAAACCTGGGAGTTCCAGGCCCAGCTCAAGGCGCGGGTTGCGGCGGGAGATCTAGACTTGGGCCAGCGGTATGTGCAGACAATGCAGGAGTTTGTCTGGGGCGCGGCGGGTCGGGAGAACTTTGTTGAGGATGTGCAGTCGATGCGTCGCCGCGTGGAGCGGTCGATATCGGGCAAGAAAGCTGATCGTGAGTTGAAGTTGGCGCCGGGCGGATTGCGCGATGTCGAGTTCAGTGTGCAGCTCTTGCAGCTGGTGCACGGTCGACACGACGAGAAACTGCGCACGGCCCCCACCTTCGCCGCCTTACGCGAGTTGGCCAATCAGGGGTACATCGGGTTGCAGGATGCCGATGAGCTCGCCAGCGCCTACGACTTCCTACGCACACTGGAACATCGTGTTCAGGTCTACAAGCTGAAACGGACGCACTCGCTACCCAGTGACGACGTGAATCTGCGCCGCATTGCTCGCTCGATGGGGATGCGTTCTGATCCGGTCGCGGAGTTGGAGAAGCAATGGCGTGACCACGCTCGGGATGCGCGCCGGCTACATCAAAAACTGTTCTATCGACCACTACTGAATGCCGTCGCGCGGTTGGGGGCGGGGGAAGCCAAGCTGAGCCCGGCCGCCGCGAGCCAGCGACTGTTGGCCCTAGGGTTCACGGACCCCGATTCCGCACTGCGCCACTTGGAGGCGCTAACCTCCGGGATCTCGCGCCGGGCTGCTATCCAGCGCACACTGCTGCCGGTCATGCTTGAGTGGTTCTCACGCAGCCCGGATCCCGACGCAGCGCTGCTGAACTTCCGCAAGGTGAGCGAAGAACTTGGCCTCACACCTTGGTACTTGCGACTGCTGCGCGATCAGTCCGTCGTCGCTGAGCGACTTGCTGACCTGTTGGGGAGTAGCCAATACGCGACCGGGCTGCTGATGCACGACCCGCAGGCGGTCGGTATGTTAGCGGACACGCACGAGTTAGAGCCGCGGTCGCGAATGTCCTTGGAGGCGGAGGCGCTCACAATCGTGGATCGTCACGAGTCGCCGACCACGGCCGTGTCCGCGGTGCGGGGGCTGCGCAGACGCGAGTTGTTCCGAATTTCAGCCGCAAACGTGTTGCGACTCGCTGATGCCGAAGAGGTCGCCCAAGGTTTGTCGGATGTGGCCAGCGCCACCCTGGCCGGGGCCTTACACGCCTCGGTCAAATCGGTCACGGGCCAATACGAAGAAGACCGTGGCGTACGGTTTCTAGTGGTGGCGATGGGCCGGCTAGGCGGGGCTGAACTCGGCTACGCATCTGACGCCGATGTGCTGTTCGTCTATGAGCCGACTGGAGTGCTACCCGCAGCAGAGTCAGCCCAACAGGCCCAGAAGATCGCAAGTGAGATTCGCCGGCTACTGACACTGCCGGGGCCGGATCCGATCCTGGAAGTTGACACAAGTCTGCGGCCTGAAGGCCGCAATGGCCCGATAGTCCGATCCTTGGATTCGTACCGAACCTACTACCAGAAGTGGGCGAGCGGCTGGGAAGCGCAAGCGCTACTACGGGCTGTCCCCGCCTGTGGTGACCACCAGATGGCACGGGTGTTCACCGAGATGATCGACCCATTGCGGTACCCCGAGGGCGGCATCACCCACGAGCACCTGATCGAGATTCGCCGTCTCAAGGCACGGATGGAGTCGGAGCGACTGCCGCGCGGTGTCGACCCGCGTTCCCACGTCAAGATGGGTCCGGGTGGGCTCTCCGATGTCGAATGGACGGTGCAGTTGCTGCAGCTGCAACATGGGTACGCCCTCCCCGACCTCCGTACGGCGCCAACTTTCCCGGCGTTGCGCGCGGCCCGAGACGCCGATCTGATCACCGCAGAAGATGCCGAGACGCTCATGGAAGCTTGGCTGTTTGCCACCCGGATCCGCAATGCCAACATGTTGGTCACTGGCCGCGCAGACGATGTGTTTCCGGGTCGGACCAAACGGTTGATGGGAGTGGCGCATCTCCTCGGCTACGAGGAAGGTCAGAGTCAGTTGCTGGAAGAGGACTATCGCAAGGCCGCGCGACATGCCCGAGCCGTGGTGGACCGGGTCTTCTACGGTTTCGATTGATCTCGTTGGTGAGCTCGCGCTGAAGCTACCGGTAGACGATCACCTCAGTACCCATTCGGGTCTTGCGCCAAGTCCAGTCCGCGGCCCACATCGGCTGGCGGACACATCCGTGACTGGCGGGGTATGCCGGTACCGGGACATACCCATGCAGACCGTAGTTGCCCAGGAACGCCATGAAGCGGTAGAGATACGATCCGCCGCGTTGGAATATCCGAAACGAACCCTCTGGGGTGTTTCCAGTTCGGCCCGTAGACACGTGCATGGTCCCAAGTACGTTGCCGTCGCGGACCACCATCATCAACTGGGTCGTTTTGTTCACTTCGATGTGGGTGCCAGGCTTGCGATAGCGCGGCTTGATGGGCTCGGCGGCCAGCAAGGACCGCCACGTTCCCCGCGTCATCGTCTTGCTGCGCTTCATTCCCTGGCTCTTGCGGAAGGCCAACACCACGTCGGACACTGTCTTGTCGTACTTGTTGCCGCCCTGGGGGGTATGAAAGCCGAGCGCTTTGAGTTCGCGCAACAATGGTCGGACTTCGGGGCCCTTGTCGCCCCGCCGAAGGACGCGCGTTGTCGCTTTTACCCGACCCGTGGCCGTGGTGGCTGCCAGTCCGTCTTTCGCTGCCAGTTTCACCGTCACTTCAGCTTTCCCAACAAAGCCGAGCCGCAGCGACTTGGAAAGCGAGCCCCGCGATACGTTTCCGGTCTTGACGATCCGGTCACCGGCCTTGGGTCGCACGATGATGCTGGCGGGGGCCGAGTAGCTTCGTGGTTGAACGTTGACGCGGACTTTGCTCTTGGTCAGCGCAGGGCCGTCATGCCTTTCGATGCGTACCCGCGGTATCACCTTGATGGGGATACCCGCAGACGCTGTTCCAAGAACCATCGCCCGCAATGAACCAGATTCCTTGGCCGTGAATTGCAGCGACCAGTGGCCGGCCTTGGTAATAGTGCTGCTTGCGACGGGGCGCCAAGTGCCGGACGTGCGCATTTGTATGGATACCGCCGATCCGGCCGGCGCACCTGCGGCCACACCTGTTGCCTTCAGGGTGGCACCGTACTCGGGGTTCGGCTCGGAGACTTGGATCGTGTTGCTCGTCACCGACTGCGCGCGGGGTTCGGATGCCTGCCCTGGACCGCTTTCCGTTCCGTATTCGGGTGCACTCGACTTCCCGTCCGATTCTGGGTCAGCGCCCGAGCCAGAATCGGACGGTGGCGCACCCGGACCGGCCTGTTCAGGTGGCAGGGATCCTGACTGCTCAGGTGGCAAGGTAGGAGCGCTGACCGGTACATCGTCGGGCTTTGCCGCAGCGGGGCCCGCTGCAATCCCCACAAGCATCCCGCCAGCCAGGGCCAGTGTGGCTGTCCTACGTAGACATCTCATGGCTGGAGAGTAGTCCGCTCGAGGTTGGGTGGCGCGTTGAGCGGGGAGTTCACTGCTGTGAAGAATCAATGTGACCCGAGCCGGCCACACCTTCTGAACCACGGGTCGGGGGAAGGCGAGGCACCTGGCACTTGTCAGCGCATGACGCAGACTGAGCGGGCGGCCTTGTCCTGCAGGCCACGGGTGTCTTGATCCCAGACTAGGGGCGGAATCACCAAACAGATCAACGCGGTCCGGACCGCGGTAGAGATGGCGCCCAGTCGCTTGCCCCTGACAGCCACGACCTGAAGACGCAGGAGGCGTTGCCCAAAGGAGGAGCCGGTTAGCCACGTGAGGATCCAGACCTCAAATGCGAAAACCCCAAGGACCGCCAGGCTGAAGTCGGACTCGCCGTATGTCAGTCCGGGGAAGATCAGCAGGGTGACAAGAATGGCGGCAAACCAATCCAGTAGGAGGGCGACAACCCGTCGGCCAACATTCGGGATTGATCCTGGCCCGCTCTGGGGCAAGCCTAGGCGCTGGCCGCGATAGGCCTGCTCTCCGGCGTAGTTCTCGGCCGCTTGTCCGGGGGTCGAAAGCCAGGATCCGATATCGCGTCTATCCACGTCATCAGGGTATCCCGCCACGGTGCTAGGCCGAAAACAGCCCGTGCCGGCGCGTTGTTGCTACCGACCAGACTGGGGCCACTGCAGCGGGGTGGGATCCGCCGAGGAAATCAAATCACGGGATGTTTATTGGCGAACCATCATGGGGAGGTCTGCCTGCTGATCTGGCGACCGTTTGCAGGCGATTGCCAAGCCCACCAAATCAGGGGGAGTTGCAGCGGCACTCGAGCCCAAGCCAGGGCCTTGCGAGCGCGGGAGATCTTCGCTGAACGCTGCCAGGCGGTTGCCATGTAGACATTCCCCACCCAAACTGCGGCCAACGTGCCAGCAGTCGCCGCCGGCGCCCACCGTTGACGAGTGAGCAACCCCGCAGCGCAGGCCAACTCGGCCCCGCCACTGGCGTAGACCCAAGTGCGACGCGAACCCAACTGCGGCGGCACCAGTGGTTCGAACACATCAGGTTTGACCATGTGAACCACCCCACTGGTCAGAAAAGACCCAGCCACGATTTTGGTCCCGATGGGGAGCTTGTCTTGGCTCATGTGTTCTCCGGTACTGCTAGTGTCTTTGCGGCTCTTCTTCTCAACCTACCGTTGGTGGGTGCAAGTGACTTTGCGTGTGCATTGTCACAACTGAGCGTATTCAGGCAATGCTACGGTGGGGAAGCGCCTGAGTTTCCCGTGTCAGCGATCGGAGACTCCAGTCCGTCCGCAGTCCTGCAGCCGGGCTCCTGCTTGCTAGTTCGACCGATCGAGTCGATCACAGCGTGGTGCGCGCCCATCTTCCACTACCGAAGCTCGACACAACGCTGTCGTGCCTACTGACAGGTGTTTCCTTGCAAACTGCGCTCACCCTGGCACGTGGCCATCGCCCAAGCTGGTTGTCCCCAAAAGTCTTTCGTGTCGAAGTCCTAGCGGGTCTGGTCGTCGCCCTAGCGCTGATTCCCGAGGCCATCGCATTCTCAATCATCGCCGGGGTGGATCCCAGCGTTGGGCTCTTCGCCTCCTTCACCATGGCCATCACCATCTCCATCGTGGGCGGCCGGCCAGCCATGATTTCCGCAGCCACCGGTGCCATCGCCTTGGTCATCGCACCGCTAAATCGCGAATACGGCTTGGGCTACCTGATTGCTGCGGTGATCCTGGGCGGCGTGATTCAAATGGCCTTGGGAGCGGCCGGGGTGGCGCGCCTAATGCGCTTCGTCCCTCGATCAGTCATGGTCGGATTCGTGAATGCGCTCGCGATCGTGATCTTCATGGCGCAAGTGCCGGAGTTGATCGATGTGCCGTGGCAGGTATACCCGCTGGTTATCCTCGGCTTACTCCTGATGATCTTCTTTCCCCGCATCACGAACGTACTGCCCGCCCCATTGGTTTCGATCGTCACATTGACGGTCATCACCGTCGCCGCAGGAATCGCCGTTCCGACCGTGGGGGACAAGGGCGAACTGCCTTCGGCCCTGCCCGTACCTGGCTTGCCGAATGTGCCCCTGACGTTGGAGACGCTGCAGATCGTGGCACCTTACGCCCTAGCCTTGGCGTTGGTCGGGCTCATGGAGTCGCTCATGACCGCGAAACTTGTGGATGACATCACAGACACTCATTCCAACAAGACCCGGGAATCGATTGGCCAAGGCATCGCGAACGTGGTTACCGGGTTCTTCGGCGGGATGGGCGGATGCGCCATGATCGGGCAGACCATGATCAACGTGAAGAACGGCGCACGCACGCGACTCTCCACGTTCTTAGCTGGCGTGTTTCTGATGGTGCTGTGTATTGCGTTGGGTGGGATCGTCGCCGATATCCCGATGGCGGCCCTGGTAGCGGTGATGATGCTGGTGGCCTTCTCGACATTTGATTGGCACTCGGTGGCACCCAGAACCCTGAAGCGCATGCCCGTGGGAGAAATCTCGGTTATGGTCATCACCGTTATTACTGTGATCGCCACCGAGAATCTCGCGATTGGCGTGATCGCTGGCTCCCTCACCGCAATGGTGATCTTCGCGCGCCGCGTGGCCCACCTGGTCAACGTGACCAGCGTGCTGGACCCTGACGGCAGCCACATCATCTACTCGGTCACCGGTGAGCTGTTCTTCGCCTCCAGCAACGATCTGGTCTATCAGTTCAACTACAGCACTGACCCAGATTCCATCACGATCGATCTCTCGGCCGCTCACATCTGGGATGCTTCGTCGGTCGCCGCGCTAGACGCCATCGAAACGAAGTACCAGCAACTCGACAAAACCGTGGAGATCGTGGGGCTCAACCACCGCAGCGCCGAAATGCACGAACGACTAGCTGGCAGCCTTGGGCCCAACCACTGATTCGGGTTTTTGTGCAACGGGGCAGTTGATTGCCCCTGGGCCAGTGCTGACATCATCTCGATGAGTTAGCCGTTGCGCCTCAGATCGGCGCCCAACAACTGCTGCAACGGGGCGGAATGCCCGGCTGATTTGCCTAGCGGTAATGTCGAGCGCGCAGACGTAACATGCCTGAAACATTCGGGACACGGTTCCTTAATCGACCCTGCTTAGTTTTGGGACTGGGAGTCGAGGCAGACTAGACCTGACCCGACCAGCAAGAGCCGATCAACTCGGGAATCCCCGATCACCACTAGGAGGGTGAATGTTCAAGAACGCAGAGGAAGTGCTTCGGTACATCAAAGACGAGGACGTTAAGTTTATTGACGTTCGGTTCTGCGATCTGCCCGGCGTGATGCAGCACTTCAACGTGCCGGTCGAGAGTGTAGATGACGAGCTGTTCACCGATGGCCAGATGTTCGATGGCTCCTCGATTCGGGGATTTCAGGCCATCCACGAATCAGACATGAATCTGATTCCGGACGTGACGACCGCCTTCATCGACCCGTTCCGGGAGCAGAAGACGCTCGTGGTCAACTTCTCGATTCGAGATCCTTTCACCGGTGAAGAGTACTCGCGCGATCCACGGAACGTGGCGGCCAAAGCCGAGGCTTACCTGAAGTCCACCGGTATCGCGGACACGGCCTACTTCGGCGCAGAAGCTGAGTTCTACGTGTTCGACGATATTCGCTACGACACCACGGCAAACTCCGGTTACTACTACATCGACTCCATCGAGGGTGCTTGGAACACCGGTCGCGAAGAAGAAGGTGGCAACAAGGGATACAAGACCTCCTTCAAAGGTGGCTATTTCCCAGTACTGCCCCTAGACCACTTCGCAGATCTGCGCGACACGATGGTCACTAACCTGCACAAGGTTGATTTCCAGGTGGAGCGCTCACACCACGAGGTTGGCACCGCCGGTCAGGCCGAGATCAACTATCGCTTCAACTCCCTACTGCACGCCGCTGACGACGTCATGCGCTTCAAGTACGTCATCAAGAACACGGCTTGGGCGGCGGATAAGACCGCAACGTTCATGCCGAAGCCCCTATTCGGTGACAACGGTTCGGGCATGCATAGCCATATGTCGTTGTGGAAGGACGGGGAACCGTTGTTCTATGACGGTGACGGCTACGCCGGGTTGTCCGATACCGCACGTTGGTACATTGGCGGACTTCTCAAGCACGCCCCGGCTGTGCTGGCGTTCACCAACCCAACGGTGAACTCTTATCATCGGCTCGTGCCCGGCTTCGAGGCCCCGGTCAACCTGGTTTATTCGCAGCGCAACCGTTCGGCCTGCATCAGAATCCCGATCACCGGCAACAACGCCAAAGCCAAGCGGATCGAGTTCCGGGTGCCCGACCCCTCGAGTAACCCGTACCTAGCTTTTGCAGCGATGCTGATGGCTGGGCTAGACGGCATCAAGAACAAGATTGAGCCCGTCGCGCCTGTCGACAAGGACCTGTATGAGTTGCCACCGGACGAGGCTGCTGACATTCCGCAGGTGCCCGCGTCGCTCGAGGGTGTCCTCGACGCGCTGGAGGCGGACCACGAGTTCCTGACCGAAGGAAACGTGTTCACCCCCGACCTGATCGAGACGTGGATTGACTACAAGCGCACCAACGAGGTTGATGCGATTCGCTTGCGGCCGCATCCCCACGAGTTCGAGATGTACTACAACGTCTAGGCACTAGACCAAACAGGAAGACCCCGATCCGAGTCTGGATCGGGGTCTTTCTGTGTCCCCCCAAGTGGCTGGTGTGCGTGCTCGCCGACATGTTTAGCGCCACCGCTAGGCAAGTCCGAGCGTGGGTGCGCGAAGCCAGTTCCTTCTCAGTGCATGCGGGGCCACGACAAGGGACCCCAGTCCTAAACCGCAAAGCGGGGCAGGCAGGGTAATTGTCAATATTTCCGAACGTCAGCGAACTCCGAGTGCCGGTCCAGCCACCCCGCCACGAACCAGCAGGTAGGAACAATCTTGACCTGCTGGGCTTGGGCGGCCTCGACGGCGGCTAGGGTCAGCGCTGAACCAACCCCGCGTCCTTCGAACATAGGGGAAACGCTGGTGCTGTAGGCCACCCATTCTGACCGGGACTTGTGTGGGGTATAGACCAGTCGCCCGGCGTCTTGGCCGTCGAGGGTGGCTGAGAACATGTTCTGTTCGGTGTGGTGTTCTACCGTGACCGTCATGAATCCTCCAGATTCCCAGTGATGCTAGTCAGGAGATCGTGTGAAGCCCCTTGCGCTTAGGACAACGGGCCCTCATCACCGGGCATTCCCCGCAGGAGCGTCGATGGTGACGCGGTGGCACCCAGAAGGGCGGGACTAGCTGACCTCGTTAGCGACTTGGTTGTTCCAAGTCTCGATTTCAGCCTGCAAATCTGCCCCGGCTTTCTCGTACTTGGCTACGGCCGCCTCGGCCTTGGCGCGATTCTCGTTCTTGATCGCCTTACGCAACTCTTCGAGTGCTTCAATCAAGGCTTGCGCACTCACCGTGGCCTCGGCAGCCACCGGGGCCGCTGTCTCATCCAGCTCGGGTTGCACACGCTGCATCGTCTCAAGCTCTGCCTGCAGTTGCGGCAGGGCCTCCTTAACGTCCGTCTGCAACGCCGCCAGACTGGTCGAGTCCTCGGCGCCGAGGGTATTCGTGGTTTCGGTGAACCCGTTCAGCGCATCAATGTACTCCTGTGACGCCTCGTTCCCGCTGGAGCAGGCGGTCAATGTCAGTGCGGCAGCCATGCACAGCCCGGCTGCAGAAACCAAAAATCGCATAAGGGTGACTCTAGCGACCCCGCATCTGAGCCCGTGCGGCCTTGGCGCTCTTGGGCACTGGACCCTTTGGGACAGCGGCGGGCTGCTGAGACAGTGCATCTAGCCGTCGGCGTACGTCGTTGACTTCTGGGGGGGTCAACGACTTCGGTAGCTTCGACAGGGTCTTCTGGAGCTTGGCGACCGGGACTTGGCCGTCCGCGGTCCCTACCTGAATCTCCAAGATCGGGGTATCAGGAATGAAACGCTGCGTACGCTTCTTTTCACTGCTGAGCATGTGGCGGACTCGCGAGTCCGGACCCTCTGACACGAGGATGACGCCGGGCCGACCGATGACTCGGTGCACCATGTCTTGATTCTTGGTGATGGACACCGCTGGTGAGGTCGTCCAGTTGCCTTTCATCGATTCCACCACTGCGGCGGCACCACCCGGTTGATCCTCAACCTGTTTGTAGGCTGCGCTCATCGCGCGTCGGCTGAACAGGAATACGGCCGCCAACAGGCCCAGGGAGCCACCGATCATGCCGAAGGTAAACGGATTGCTGAAGATGAAGCCGATCGCTAGACCGATGCCGAGCAAGACAACAAACGCCCCGAGCATCATCCACCCGAGCCGAGGGTAGACCTCCTTGGTCATCCGGTAGTTGTCTCGCACCTGCGGTACCCACGCAAAGCGCTTCTTCTTCACCTTGCCTTCACTGGAGCGCCCAGCGGCACCCTTGGCAGGAGTTGAGTTCTTGGTTTTGTCACGCGCCATGCTTCTTAGGATAAGACACGAATGCGGTGGTCGGGTGCCACTACACCGACCGATACCGGGCCAAAGCCGCCCGATACAACCGGCCGGCGCGATACGAGCTCCTGACGAGGGGTCCGCTCATGACGCCTGCAAAGCCCAACTCGGTGGCCCGCTGCTCCCACTGGGTGAATTCCTCAGGCTTGACCCATCTGGCCACTGGATGGTGACCGGGGGAGGGCCGCAGGTACTGGGTGATCGTGATCAGATCACAGTCGTGTGCGCGTAGGTCTTCCAGGGCCTGATCGATCTCCGCGTCTTCTTCGCCCATCCCCAGGATCAAATTGGATTTCGTGATCAGACCGTAGTCATGGGCCGCTTGGATCACCGACAAGGAGCGATCGTAGGCGAAGGCGGGCCGAATACGCCGGAAGAGCCGCGGGACTGTTTCTAGGTTGTGGGCCAGCACCTCTGGCTGCGCGCTGAATACTTCCTCCAGCAGGACCGGGTTGCCGGAGAAGTCGGGTATCAGCAACTCCACACCGACCGCGCGCGCGGCATGGATTCGGCGGACCGTTTCGGCGTACAACCAGGCCCCTTGGTCGGGCAGATCGTCCCGAGCAACACCAGTGACTGTGGCGTAGGCCAGTTCCATGGCTGCGACGGACTCGGCCACGCGGGTTGGTTCAGCGGAATCGAGCGGTTCTGGTTTACCGCTGTGTATCTGGCAGAAGTCGCATCTGCGGGAGCATTGGGCGCCGCCGATGAGGAAGGTTGCTTCGCGATCCTCCCAGCATTCGTAGATATTGGGGCAACCGGCCTCTTGGCAGACCGTGTTTAGGGCGGCCCCCGATACCCGCTTGCGCATGTCCAGATACTCCGGCCCGGTGCGGAGTTTGGTCTTGATCCACGCTGGCTTTCGCTCGATCGGTGTCTCGGCGTTCTTGCGCTCGATGCGCAGCAGCGGCTTTTCGGGCCTGTTCTTGGCCGGTGCGGATTGGTCTGACACCCTCTTAGCCTACGGCCACACCCCGAATACGCGATCGGCGCGCGGCTAAATATTGCTGCTGGCGAATCAGCCGGCCGGAGTTGTCCGGGCTGACCGCCTCGCAATTACGGCGACCCCCATCGCAATCACAGCCAACAACAAAGCGACAAGCAGCAGCGGCCAGATGTTGCCACCGGTGAACGCCTCTGAGATCGCCGAAGACAGCGCTGGTGTCGGGCTTTGCCCGCCCGACTGGCCGCCGAGCAGCAAGGCGACCGCTGCCAGGGCTACCCCGATCGCGGCGCCGGCTAGCGCACCAGCCAATGACCCCAACCGAGGGGGAACAAAAACCACGAGCGCCACAACGACCAAAATGGCCACCGCTAGCACATACCAGCGCGCTTCGGCGGCCGAGCCCAGCCGAGACAGGCTCGCTTCTAAGTCCTCGCCGGAGTTGATGCTGAGTGTCCGATCACCAAACAGACCCGCAGCCACGCCGCTGAACTCGCTGAGCGGGCTGTTCGCCACCAGCGGTGCCACCAAGGGTCCGATGCGGACATCGACAATCTCGCCCTGCACGGTGACATCATCGTTGGGGATTCCCAGGGCCGAATCGGCCAAGCCTTGTCCCAAGAGTGCCGCCCAACTGCTCCAAGCGCTCTGGAATGCCGGAGTGTCCACCGCAGAACTCGCAGCGTCCGCGAGAGTGTTGGGGTCAATCGATCCGATTAACGAGCCGGAGATACCACCCTGGCTAGTGAGATCCGTTAAGGCCGCCTCAGTAGCGGATCGAATCTGTGCTTGGACTTCAGCCTGAACGGTCGGATTGGTAATGGCGTTCTGCATGTCGGCCACGAAAGCATCTTGGTCGGTAAGGCTCGACTGGGCTGCAAAACCGAACGCGGCAAATCCGGACAGCAGCAAGACCACGCCCCAGAGCACAACACGAAGGATCTTCATCTGCGGCTCCCGGATTGTTTCGGTTGAACCAGCGCTTCTTGCACGGCGTCCGCCACGGCGGCGACGTTCACTTCGATGCCGGCCTCCTGGCTGATAGAGGTGACACCGGCATCAGCAATCCCGCACGGCACAATCTGATCGGCCCAACCTAGGTCACAGTTGGCGTTGATCGCGAAGCCATGCATCGTGACCCCTTGGGCCACTCGGACGCCAATCGCGGCGACCTTGCAGGGTTGGCTGTGGCGCTGGTCAGCTGGGATCCAAACGCCGGAACGCTGTTCGATCCGGCAGCCACTCACGCCGAAGTGGGTCAGGACGATCATGATCAGGTCTTCTAGTGCCCGTACGTAAGCGACAACATCCAGCCGATGCGGGAGGCGCACAATTGGATAGCCGACCAGTTGGCCCGGGCCATGCCACGTGATGCGCCCGCCCCGGTCCACCTCGATCACCTTGCTGTCGTCAGTCGGCAGGTCTGTAACCTGGGTGCGCGATCCCGCGGTATAGACCTCGCGATGCTCCAGCAACAAGAGCGTGTTCGGGCGTTCTCCGGCGGCCACAGCGTCGTGTAGTTGGCGCTGCAACTGCCAGGCCGCCGCGTAGTCCACCCCGCCAGCGCCCAAGGGAAGCCGATGGATGCATAACGGCTCACCGGTCAGTGGGCTGGCGGCAGAGGGAAGCTGCGGGACGTCCTGCAAAGAAAGGGACTGAGTTGTCGAGGGGGGCGAGAGGTCATCCGTCATCGGTGGCGCCTTTGCCTGCGTCATGACTTGGTCGACAACATCGCGCATGGGCTCAGCCTACGCCCGACGCGGTGGAATTCGCGCGCAGTCGCCGCGCAGCCATACCCGGTGCTGGTACCCGGTGCAGATTTCTGCTGCCTGAACTCGCCATCTTGAGTACAGTCTTGTTGTGAACCCCACCCGAACCGCATCGAGTGGCTCGGGAACCC
The DNA here is from genome assembly GCA_022600255.1 of Actinomycetes bacterium. Classification (GTDB taxonomy): domain Bacteria; phylum Actinomycetota; class Actinomycetes; order S36-B12; genus JAHZKU01. Next base: position 27,637 of record JAHZKU010000193.1, read on the forward strand.
TTCGGCGCGCCGGCAAGTACGTTCCCATCCTCACTTGGCTGCCTCGTTATCACCGGAACTACCTGAGCCGAGATGCACTGGCCGGGATTGCGGTGGCTTCGGTGGCGATACCCACAGCGCTGGGCTACGCGGGGATTGCCCGAGTGCCAGTGGAGGTGGGCCTGTACGCGCTGCCGGCCGCCTTGCTGCTCTACGCGATTTTCGGCTCGTCGCGACAGCTATCCGTTGGACCCTCCTCAACCGTGGCCATCATGTCTGGCTCGGTGCTGTTGGGGTTGGCCATTGGCGACGACGTAGGCAAAGCCATTGCGCTTTCGGCGGGGCTCGCCCTCTCGGCGGGCTTGTTTCTTGTGATTGCTGGCGCTCTCCGGCTGGGGTGGGCCACGGACTTCATGTCCAAGCCTGTGGTGACAGGTTTCTCATTCGGACTGGGCATCTCGGTGATCTTGAGTGAGGCGCCAAACCTACTGGGCTTGCCGGCCGAGAGCGGCTTGGCGCCAAGTCGGATCATGTGGTTGTTGCAGGACATCGACTTGTGGAATCCGGCCACGCTGCTGGTCGGCGCGGTGGCGCTGGGAATTGTCTTTGTCGGGAATGCCTTTCTGCCTCGTTGGCCCTGGGCCCTGATCGTGTTGATTCTGGGAATCGCCACCGCCCCGTTGCTGGATCCGCAATCAAAGGGCATCGCAGTGATTGGCGCGGTGCCGCAAGGGCTCCCGGAGTTTTCGCTCCCGACCTTCACGGGGGCCGACTTTGCTTCCGTAGTCCTGGGCGGGGCCGCCATCGCGTTGGTGGGGGCTGGCGAGGGTCTTAGCGGGGCGAGGATCTTCGCGGCCCGTGGTGGGTACCGGGTTAACAGCAATCAAGAATTCGTAGGAATGGGGATGGCCAACATTGGGTCGAGTCTCTCCAGCGGGATGTCGGTGTGCGGCAGCGTCAGCAGAACGGGAACGGCCGCAGCCGCCGGTGCCAAGACCCAGATGTCCTCCCTGGTGGCCTTAGTTGCGGTCCTAATCGTTCTGGTCGCAGCCACTGAACTGTTGGAGAATCTTCCTAGAGTGGTGCTTTCCGCCGTGGTGATCCTGAGCGTTTGGTTCCTGCTAGATGTGCGGACGATGCTCCGGTTCCGCGGCGTTCGCCGCAACGACTTCACCGCAGCGTTAACCGCATTGGTTGGCGTGCTGGTGGTCGGGCCGCTCTACGGTCTGCTGATAGCAGTCGCGGTGTCGCTGCTGGGTTTGGCGTATCGCTCCAGCCAAGTGCTGTTGGACCCCATCGGCCGCATCCCTGACGAAGCGGCCGGTTGGGGGGCCTTGGCGGATCATCCGGAACGCAAGGGTGTGCCGGGGCTGCTGATCCTGCGTCTCGGATCGCCGATCTACTGGGCCAACGCCGCCCGGACTCAAGAGATGATCTTGGAACAGGTCGATGCCCAACCAGATCTGAAGGCGTTGGTGCTGGATTTGGAGGCCACCGGTCAGCTTGATGTCACATCCGCCGACATGCTGGCAGAGCTCCTGGAAGGGCTGCAAGAACAAGGTATCGGGATGTACTTGGCTCGATTGCTGCCTTGGGCGCACGAGGTCCTAGTCAAGTCCGGCTTCATGGACGACTTAGGGGAGGACCGATCGTGGCACAGCATTACACAAACAGTCGCGGCCGCCTGCAGCCAACTCGACCTGCCCGACCCATTCGAGGACGATTGAGGCAGTCAGTTCCTGCTATCGATGCCGGCACTCAGCCGCCAAGTTCGGGTTCGAACTCCGCATCCTCTAGTCGTTGCTTGACGGTGCCTAGGAACCGGGCGGCATCCGCGCCGTCCACGATGCGGTGATCGTAGGTTAGCGCGAGGTAGACCATCGACCGCACTGCGATCACGCTGCCGCCGTCGGGTCCGGCCACGACCACCGGACGCTGCACCACGGCCCCGGTGCCAAGGATGGCGACTTGAGGCTGGTTGATGATGGGTGTATCGAAGAGTGCTCCGCGACTCCCGGTGTTGGTCAGGGTGAAGGTGCCGCCGGAGAGCTCATCGGGTGTGACCCGATTGGTGCGAGTTCGATCGGCTAGGTCGGCAATTCGCTTCGCGAAACCGGTGACGTTCAGGTCGCCCGCATCTCGAATCACCGGCACCAGGAGGCCCCGTTCGGTATCTACGGCCATTCCGAGGTGCTCGGCATCGTGATAGGTGACCGTCCCCTGCTTGATATCGACCGAAGCGTTCAGGATCGGGTGCGTTTTCAGCGCGTCAACAACAGCGTTGGCGAAGAAGGGGAGGAAGGTCAGTTTCAGCCCTTCCCGAGTCTGGAAAGAATCTTTGACCCGGTCTCGTAACTGGGCAATGCGAGTGACATCAACTTCCACCACGGTGGTCAACTGGGCGGAAACCTGTAGTGACTCGACCATCCGTTGCGCAATCACGCGCCTGAGTCGAGACATCTTTTCAGTGCGACCGCGCAGCTGGCCGGGCGCGCTCGGCGTCGGTTGAGTCGGCGCAGCCGCAGGCGGGGCCGCAGCCGGCTTGGCCTTGGCGGATTCCGCCGCAGCGGTGACATCCTGTCGTCGGATCCGGCCACCAACCCCAGTGCCCTTGACGGTGCTGAGGTCTACACCGTTCTCAGAAGCGAGCTTGCGTACTAGTGGTGTGACATAGGCGGGGCCGGCGTCAGCGGGTTGCGACTCAGCCGGTGGAGGCGAGCTTGGGACAGGTTCGGGTGCTGCTTTGGTAACTGGCGTCTCCGGTGCGGGCGGCGGTGCTGCTGGGCTTGGTTCTCGCGAGGTGGGCGCTGGGTTTGCCTCTGCGGATGCGGGTGGGCTTGGTTCCGCCGGGGCTGGCGCTGGCGGTGTCGAGTCTGCGGGCGGGCTTGTCTGAGCCGCCCCGGTTCCAATACGCGCCAGTTCCCCGCCCACTTCTACGATGTCGTCCTCGTTGGCACTGATGTGCAACAACGTCCCGGCGATCGGCGCGGGGATCTCGGTATCCACCTTGTCGGTCGAGATCTCCAACAGCGGTTCATCTGCGGCGACCTCGTCACCGACCGCCTTCAGCCAACGGGTGACTGTGCCCTCTGTGACGCTTTCGCCCAGCTCAGGCAAGAGGACCGCAGTTCCCGTCGCGGCACCAGTTGCGGCTCCTTGCGGACCTGGGGTCGCTGGCGGCATTGGGCTGGCTGCGGCAGCAGCGGTTGTGGGCGCAGCTGCAGTTGGGGCCGTTGGCGCAGGCTGGCTCGGTTCCCGGGCAGGGTCTTCGGGAGCGGGGGCCGCCGCCGCGGCAGGGGGTGCCGGTGCTTCAGGCTCCGCGCTTGCCGGGGTTGCTGCCTGTGCGTCTCCGATCTCGGCCAGCACACCACCAACTTCAACGATGTCGTCCTCGGCTGCTGCAATCGAGAGCAGGGTGCCGCTGGCGGGTGCCGGAATCTCGGTGTCAACCTTGTCTGTTGATACCTCCAGCAGCGGCTCGTCCGCCTCTACGTGATCGCCAATCTCCTTGAGCCAACGAGTCACCGTGCCTTCCGTGACGCTTTCGCCCAACTGCGGCAGGGTTACTGAGACCGGCACTGCGATCCCCTCCATTCTGTTAGCAAGTAGTCCGGGAAGGACCACTTGAGCCCGGGTTGCGACGGGCTACCGTCGTGGCGACGTGATCGACTCCGCTGAACCCGCCCCCACGCGTGCGTCTCCAAGTAGAGTCGTTCGCGATGGACTACCTGAGTACATCCTTGCGCGATGTGCCCCGTTCTGTCAGTTATCTGGGCTGTGTTCATTCCCGTGTTGGGTCGGCCCTGTTGGCTCTTACGCCAGGCGAAATCAAGCATGGGCATGCAGCGGCTTTCCAGCCAGGGCCAAGTGGGCTTCCCCCATGGCCTCGTTCTGGGTGGGATGGGCATGGATCAGCTTGGCGACATCGATGGGTGTTGCCTCCCAGTTGTAGATCAACTGAGCCTCGCCAATCTGTTCGCCCACTCGGTCGCCGACAAGGTGTAGGCCAACGACAGGACCATCGTGAACCTGAACCAGTTTCACAAAGCCGGTGGTTCCCAGGATCTGGCTCTTGCCGTTGCCACCGAGGTTGTATTCGTAGGCCGTGATGTTGTCGGCGCCGAATTTCTCCTTGGCCTCGGCCTCGGTATAGCCCACAGATGCGACCTCTGGGTGACTGTAAGTCACTCGGGGAATCCCGATCTCGTCGATTGTGTCCGGTGCTTGGCCGGCGATCTCTTCAGCCACAAAAATGCCCTGTGCGAACCCACGGTGCGCCAGCTGCAACCCGGGAACCACGTCGCCGACCGCGTAGGTGTTGGGAACGCTCGTTTGGAGGCGGTCGTTCACAATAACCCAGCCCCGATCGACCGTGACACCCGCTTCTTCAAAACCCATGTCTGTGCTATTCGGCCCTCGGCCAATGGCCACCAGCAAGATGTCCGCTTGGAGTTCGGTGCCATCTTCCAATGCGACCGTGACACCGGACTTGTCTTGGACAGCCGAGGCGAAGCGCACACCGAGCTTGGACTTGATTTTGCGCTTGCGAAAGGCTCGCTCCATGGCCTTACTGGCCGCGGCATCTTCATTCGGGACTAGCCGTGGCAACGCTTCCACGATCGTCACATCAACGCCGAAGGAGCGCCAGACGCTGGCGAACTCCACACCGATGACGCCCCCGCCGAGGATGATGGCACTCTTGGGAATCCAGTCCATCTCAAGTGCCTGATCACTGGTCATGATGCGACCTGCGATTTCCAAGCCGGGCAGTGTCCGGGGGTAGGAACCGGTTGCCAGAACCAAGTTGCGCCCCTGCACGATTTGGTCTCCCACGGTGACCGTCTGGGGTCCAGTGACGCGCCCGTCGCCGGTGATGTAGGTGATATCGCGACTCTTGACCAACCCTTGGAGGCCCTTGTAGAGGCGTTTGACCACCGAGTCCTTGTACTTGTTCACGTCAGCGATCTCGATGCCCTGGAACTTCGTCTTGACGCCTACCTGTGCCGAGTCTCGGGCTAGGTCGGCAACCTCGGCGGAGTGAAGTAGGGCCTTGGTCGGAATGCACCCGTTGTGCAGGCAGGTGCCGCCCAGCTTTCCCTTCTCGATCAGGGCCACCGACAACCCCAACTGAGAAGCGCGCAGGGCACACGCGTAGCCGCCACTACCGCCACCCAGGATCACGACATCGAACACTGCTGGAGTTGATGATTCAGCCACATGCCTATCTTTGCATCATCTGTCCACTGGTCAACGGTGACATCACCGAAAGATCCTTCGGCGGGGTCAAGTCTCGGCCGGTCGGCTGGCAGACCGAGCGACCGTGGCCGATGGCTGGGTTAAGGCCGGCCGGCCCGCGTGGCCAAGAACTGGGTGAGAGTCGCTACGGCGAAGCCGGTGCCACCCTTCGGGGTGTATCCGTGCGCGGGCCCAGCGTTGAAGGCCGGCCCGGCAATGTCCAGGTGCGCCCACGGGATGTCCTGCGGCACGAACTCGGACAGGAAGATTCCGGCGGAAAGCATGCCACCGTTGCGATCTCCGATATTGGCTAGATCAGCCACCGGCGAGTCTAGGGATGGTCGCAGTTCGGGGGGAAGCGGCATGGGCCACGCTTGCTCTCCTGCTGCTTCTGCCGCCGCCACCAGTTCCCCGCGCAAAGCGTTGTTGTTGGCCATCACGCCACACACGCGGGTTCCTAACGCCACCATCTGGGCACCCGTAAGCGTAGCCACGTCGATGATGGCATCGGGATTGTCCTCACCGGCCCGCACAATCGCATCGGCTAGTACGAGGCGGCCTTCGGCGTCAGTATTCAGTACTTCGACGGTCTTGCCACCACGAATGGTGATCACGTCGCCAGGCCGCTGGGCGCTCCCACTGGGCATGTTCTCAGCGGCGGCTAGCCAACCTGTGACTTTGATGGGCAGACCTAGTTCGGCAACAGCCTGCAAGGTTGCCAGGACGGCAGCCGACCCTCCCATATCGGACTTCATCGTCTCCATCGACTTAGCCGGCTTGATCGAAAGCCCACCCGAATCAAACGTGATGCCCTTCCCGACGAGGGCAATGTGCGGCAACGCACTCGCATCATCATCGGAGCCGGGCCTCTTGGCATCGGGCCGGTACTGAAGCTGAATCAAGCGTGGCCCCCGTTCGGAGCCTTGGCCAACACCGATCAGCCCGCCATAGCCCTCAGCGCGGAGTTCCTCCGGACCCAAACTGGACACTGTTACGGCGGTATCCGCCAACAGGGACTCTGCTTGTTCGGCGAGTGCCTGCGGATAGAGCAAATTGGGTGGAAGGTTCACGAGGTCTCGCGCGTGGGACACACTGCGGGCCAGCGCCTCGGCCTCGGCAGTGAGAGCCACTTGTTCCGCAGTCGGCTCCGCCCCGATTAGCACCGCCACCTCAGTGGGTCCGGGTTCTCGACGGTCTGCGTCATCCCGGCTGGGTCGCGGAGACCGATAACTGCCTAACAAGCTGCCTGTTGCCACCGCTTGCAGCGATTCCCGAGAAAAGTCCGGCGGGCAGACGGCCACCTGAGTTGTCCGACTCAGGGTCATCAGTGCGGCCCCGATCGCCCGGCGTACCTGCTCTGGTTCTTCGCGATTCGTCAGCGGCGCCAGCAGGACTACATCACACGCCCAAGTGGGGGGTGCCGGAATCCGCGTCGGCGCAGTGATGGCGCCTTGCCCAGCCAGCGCGGCGATGGCTGCGACCAGTTCCGCTTCGGCCGAGGCCGCCACCAGACCCTCCGCAATTAGCGGGAAATGCGGATCTGACTGCGCAACAAGAACCGTAACGACCCCGTCCGCGTTGCTGGCGGTCGTTTTGGTAAGGGCGAGTGATGTCAAGGGAGCCTCCTGCCAACAGGTTAGCGGCAGCGCAGAGTCTGACCTCGTCTCGATCAGATGTTGGGTCCGGCGGGTCGGGCCTGTCCGAAGCATTCTTGGCACGCTCGCTGGCTGACCAGCTGGTCAGATACGGTCAGACGTATGGCCCCACAATCCGCGCAGACTCCTCTGCACGCCTGGCATGTCGAACACAACGCGAAGTTGGGAGACTTCGCCGGCTGGGAGATGCCGCTGCAGTACAAGGCGGGTGTGCTGCACGAGCATCAAGCCGTGCGTACGTCTTGTGGCGTCTTCGATGTTTCACACATGGGGACCTTCCAGGTGATTGGGTCTGCGGCGATCGAGCAGTTGAATCGGGTCCTGACCAAGGATCTCACCGCCCTCCGCGTCGGTCAGATTCAGTACACGCTGCTTTGCAACGAGGCCGGTGGGGTGGTGGACGACCTACTCGTTACCCGGGTGGCGGGCCAGGAGTTGATTCTGGTGCCAAATGCGGGGAACACCGCGCAGGTCTGGTCGGTGCTGCAAGCTGCGCTCACTCCAACAGCTGGGGCCTTGCTAGACATTGGAGCTGATACCGCCATCCTGGCTGTCCAGGGCCCTAAGTCACCTGAGGTGCTTCGTCGGGCTGGGTTCGACCCCCAACTCGCCTACATGTCGGCGCGACGGGTGGGGGAGATCTTGGTCGCGCGCAGTGGCTACACAGGTGAGGTCGGCTACGAACTCCTCGTTCCTGCGCAAGATGCCCTCGAGGTATGGCTTTCAGTGATTGCGGCGGGCGCAGAACCATGCGGCCTAGCGGCGCGCGATACTTTGCGCACGGAGATGGGCTACCCACTCCATGGGCAGGACATTACTCCAGACGTTACGCCCGTCATGGCAGGTCTGAGCTGGGCCGTGAGTTGGGACAAAGATGAGTTTGCGGGCAAGTCGGCGCTAAGCCAGCAACGCGCTCAGGGACCAGACCGCCGACTCCGCGGCGTGCTGCTGACACAGAAGGGTGTCCCTCGTCCGGGGATGGCGATCCAGGTCGATGGCATTGACGTTGGCCGCGTCACAAGCGGCACCTTTTCTCCGACACTTGGTGTCGGGATCGCCTTGGCTTTGGTTGATCCGGTCCTAGAGCTAGGAGCGCAGGTTCAGGTGCAGATCCGGGGCCGGGGAGTTGCGGCTGAAATTGTGGCTCCGCCTTTTGTGACTGCAAGCCCTCGCTAGGTCGCGCGCATTCGAAGTGTTAATCAGACCGATCCGCCAAATGCGCCTGTTGAGATTGCCCGTGCCGCCTGCTGGAGTTGGGAAAGGTGCGTTAAAGCTTGTTCGGTGCCGAGTCGTTCCCGAGGTCCCGACAGGCTGAGGGCAGCGACCACCTCGGCGGCTGGACCCATGACCGGTACCGACAACGACGCCACACCTGGTTCGCGTTCGGCAACACTTTGGGCCCACCCCAGTTCTCGGACGCGGTTTAGAGTGGCCTGGTCGAATACCGCATCGGGCAGTTGCTGGGAGGTCGGTCCGAAGGCAGCGAGCACCTGCGCCGCTGATCCGGCCGTCATGGGCAGTGCCGCCCCAAGCGGCACGGTGTCTCGCAGCCCGCTGGTTCGATCAGCTACCGCGATACAAATGCGCTGTTGCCCCATGCGCCGAAATAGTTGTGCGCTTTCCACTGTGGCATCCCGCAACCGGTCCAAGGCCGGTTGGCCGAAAGTGCGCAGTTGATCGGTAGCCGCTAGCTCGGCCACACGCCCCCCGATCTGAAAGCGCCCGACCTCATTGCGGGAGACCAGGCGGTGGGATTCCAACGCCACTAAGAGTCGATGCGCCGTTGGCCGGGGAATCTGGGTATCCGCCGCCAGATCCGCTAGTGACATCGGGCCGGGCTCAAGTGCGCTAAGGAGCAGTACTGACTTATCCAGAACGCCAACGCCGGTGGCTTGGCTGGCGCCGCTGTGGCTGCTAGAGTCGGAGGTGTCCATAAAGTGAACATACCATCTCACTATATGAGACAACATTACATGAGATGGAGTTGGCTCGGAGTCAGCTATTCAGGCAGCTTGGAGACGGCCCTGACCGCAGGGTGCGGCGAAGCGGATGGAACGTAGGCCGACCGGCCGCAGGATTGGAGTCAGGAGCGAGATGAGCGAACACAATGGCAGAACCTTGGCCGAGAAGGTCTGGGCGGACCATATCGTCGTCCCCGGCACGGACAGCCCGGATCTTCTCTACATTGATTTGCACCTGATCCATGAGGTGACCAGTCCGCAGGCGTTCGAAGGGCTGCGTGAGACGAATCGTCCAGTGCGTCGGCCAGACCTAACCCTCGCCACAGAGGACCACAACGTCCCCACTGAGGACATCCAGAAGCCGATTGCAGATCCCGTCAGCCGAGCCCAAGTCGAGGCGTTGCGGGCAAACTGTGCCGAGTTTGGGGTGCCCCTTTACTCGTTGGGTAATGAGGAGCAGGGGATTGTCCATGTGGTCGGGCCGCAGTTGGGCCTAACGCAGCCGGGGATGACCGTGGTTTGCGGCGACTCACACACTTCGACCCACGGGGCCTTTGGTGCATTGGCCTTCGGAATTGGCACCTCTGAAGTTGAGCATGTGCTGGCAACCCAAACGCTGCACCTTAAGCCGTTCAAGACAATGGCAATATCGGTTGATGGTGAGCTCCCCACTGGGGTAACCGCAAAAGACCTAATCCTGGCGGTTATCGCGTCGATTGGGACTGGCGGCGGACAGGGGTATGTCCTGGAATACCGCGGCTCAGCTATCCGGTCGTTGTCCATGGAAGAACGCATGACCGTGTGCAACATGTCGATCGAAGCCGGCGCAAGGGCCGGCATGATCGCACCGGATGAAACCACGTTCTCGTATCTCAAGGGTCGACCGCACGCCCCAAAGGGCGCAGAATGGGATGCCGCTGTTGATTACTGGCGGTCCTTGGCCACCGATCCGGATGCGGTTTTCGACAACGAAGTGCACATTGATGCCTCCGAGCTGACGCCGTTCGTGACTTGGGGTACCAATCCAGGTCAGGGTGCTCCGCTGGGCGCCACGGTTCCTGAGCCCGCTGATTTCGCAACGGAGGTGGAGCAGCAGGCCGCCCAACGGGCCTTGGAATACATGGGGTTGAGTGCAGGCACGCCTCTGCGCGACATCGGAGTAGACACGGTCTTTGTTGGGTCTTGCACGAACGGACGGATTGAGGACTTGCGGTCGGTCGCAGAGGTGCTGGCGGGTCGCTCGGTTGCCGAATCAGTTCGTATGCTGATCGTGCCTGGATCGGT
>JAHZKU010000194.1 GCA_022600255.1 Actinomycetes bacterium
AATCGGCGTCATCAACGGCGCTACGATCATGGCCCCGATCACGGTGGCGGTGCTGTCATTGACGACACCGGCTGATGCGATGAAGCCAGATAGGATCAGCAGTATCCAGAATCGGGAGAGCTTGGATCGACGGCGCATGCCCGCAAAGAACAACTCTCCGGTCATTCGCTGCAAATCATCGGCGTCGATTAGCCGTTTTGGAATATGCATGTCAGCTCCCGGTCACCCAGTTCCGGGGCACGACCACGCCGGTTGCCGCCGCTGGACTGGGTCTAGCTTGGAGCAGCCCCATTAAGCGCCCCTTTGTCATGGGACTGTGCCAGAGGGAGTCAGTTGTTGCTCAAGAAGTGTCCGTGTCGGACGGTTTGCGCCAGCTTCAAGACAAGTTTCGGACCACGACCAGCAGCATTAGCCACCTCGGTTGTGCGCATTCAAGGCGCGGTAGACGCCCTTGAGTTTGCCGTAGACCTTCCGATACTGACTGAAGTTGCGGTCGTAAATCTCCTGCTCGGCCGGGACCGGAGCAAAGACGCGGTCCACCGGCACGAGGGCCGCGGCAGCCGACAGCGAAATCTCACCCAGGCACACCCGCGCCCACAAGGCGATACCCCGCAGCTGGGCGTCGCGAGGGTTGGCAACCCGCTCCACGGTGACCCCTAGAGTGGAGGCCAGGATCGAGCACCAGAGATCCGATTGCGCGCCGCCGCCGAGAATGCGGATCGTGGTCACGTCCCGGCCCAGAAACTTCTGGTAGGGCCCAAGCAGCCAGCGAATATTCAGGGCTACGCCCTCTAGGACCGAGCGAATCATGATGGCCCTGTTGGAGCGCAACGACAGGTTAAGCCAAGCCGCCCGCAAGTCCTTATCGTCCACCGGGCTACGCTCTCCGGCCAGCCAGGGGGTGAAGATGACACCTTCGCTACCCACAGGCGCCGCCTCAGCCAGCGCCAGCATATCTTCGAAAGTCGGAATGGCCCCCGCGGGTGCCGCACCATCCGCACCGATGCCACTGCCACCACCGGCGAGACCGTCATGCGGGGCGATGACCTGTTCTCGCAGCCATTGCAGGGCTGCTCCCCCGGTCTCAATGTTGTTGGCGACCAGCGGGTGGGTGGCGTCAAGCCCGGGCAGGGTTCCGATGGAGTGGAACACGTCCGTTTTCTGAAACGGCACGCGGGCAGACAGCCAGGCTGTCGTTGACAACGCCAGATGGGTTTGAAACGGTTCGATGGCACCGCTGCCCACGATCGCGGAATGCAAATCTGGCATTCCACTCATGACCGGGACACCGGCCGGGAGGCCAAAGTATGCGGCCGCAGTTGGTGTTAGCGGCCCCTGCACCGCCCCAGTGGGCACCAACGTCGGCAGCTTGCCCGGTTCCCGCTGCGCTCTGCGCACCAAGTCTGCCGAGTAGGCGGCTGGTTTGCCGGGTCTGTTGTCCGTGATCCAACTCAAACTCATTGAGGCCGGAGTGGCTTGCGCACGCCCAGTGAGTTTGAAGGCCAAGTAGTCGGCCGGCTCAAGCTGAACCACCGTACGCGCGCCAACGTCACTCAACTCGTTCTGTAGTAGTAGCGAGTGCCCCGTCGGGTCGGCGCCGTTCAGACCCGGCGCTCCCCCGGTCTTGCGAATGAACGGCAACACCTTGTGCGGCGCGTATCCCATGATCGACAGTGGGCCACTAATGACAGAACCCATATGTTTGCGCGCTCTGGTATCGGCCCAGAGCAGGACCGGCCCAGCCGGTTCGCCGTCCGCGGCCACGGGCACGGTCGACCCCCACTGGGCCGTAATCGCGATCGCGGCCAAGTCCGCCACCGATACATCGTCGTCTTGGATCAGTTCGTGGACTGCCCGACGCAGCGCCAAGACCCACTCTCGGGCATCCTGAGTGGCCGTTCCATCAAGTTCAATCTGCACGGCCACCGGCTGCTGCGCAGTGGCAACAATTTCCCCATCGCGCTGCACCGCGGCAATCTTCGGGCCACCGTTACCCAGATCGATCGCGAGAATCCAACCGTCGTGACTGGGCTCAGACATCTGGTGCCACAGCTTGCATGGCGTCCAACACGCTGGACATCAATGCACTAATGGTGGCATCGCCTTGGGGGGTCCCCCCAAACCCATACATGGCGCCACTGGCTGCCGGCTCACCCTTATGTTCGCGGGCGTAGTCCACCGCCTGACTCAGGTCAGCGAGGAATGCCTCCGCTGTGCCGGGGGTGGTGTTGGGTTTGGTGACGCAGAAATGAAGGGCCGCCGGGAGCTGCAACGAGTTCAAGCGCCAACCTGACTCCTTCAGTGCGTCGTTGACCAGATAGATGTCCACGTCAGGGTCGTCACTTTGGAATGCAATCAAGAACGTTGGGTCGCCAATGACGCTGACGCCGGCTTGTTCGGAAACGCCAGCGTGAATCGTGTCGGCCGTTGCCATGATTGCCCGCGCCCCGGCTAGGAAACCCTCCCGACCCGTCGTGACTAGCGAAGCCCAGGTGGCGGCGATCAGGCCACCAGAGCGAGATCCGGCCAGCCCTGGCGACAGATACAGGCCACCGGGCCAGTCTGGTGCTGTGAAGTACTGCTGCTTGCGCAGTTCTTTGTTGGCGTAGGACAGCGTGGACGTCCCTTTGAGGGCATAGCCGTACTTGTGCGTGTCTGCGCTGATTGAGGTGACGCCCGGGACTCGGAAGTCCCACTTGGGAATGTCGTATCCGATGGCTTCGATCCATGGCAGCAGGTATCCGCCCAGACACCCGTCCACGTGTAGGCCCACCCCGCGCTCTAGCGCTAGGGCACCGAGTTCGTCGATGGGATCGATCAGGCCATGCGGGTAGTTGACCGCCGACCCGACCAAGGCGATGGTCTGATCGTCCGTGGCGGCGGCCATGGCGGCGACGTCGGCGCGGTAGTCAGCACCGACGGGAATCTTGCGAAGCTCTACGTCCATCCAGTAGCAGCCCTTGTCCAGCGCCACGTGAGCCGTGGTCGGGAGCACCAAGTTCGGCTTGATGACGCCGCGCTGCCTGGCCTGTTCCCGGTAGGAGAACACTGCCGAAATCAGGCTCTCCGAGCCACCGCTCGTGACCACGCCGCAAGCATCGGCCGCGGAGTCCCCGTGCAACATGTCCAAGGTCATGGCGACGATCTCACCTTCGAACTTCGTGGCGGACGGGTACATGTCCCGTTGCAGCACGTTTGCGTGTGAAAACGCAGAAAAGACGTCACCGAGATAGCGGTAGTGGTCATGGTCACCGGAATACAGGCTGCCCGACACACGGCCCTCATCACCCATGGCATCCTCGCGCTCGGCCATGGACACGATTTGCGCCAAGACCTGAGCTCGGTCGTGACCCTCTTCGGGGATCTGCGCGAAAGTCTGCGATTCTCGGCGATA